>JAQVTV010000136.1 GCA_028699855.1 Candidatus Izemoplasmatales bacterium
TGTGGAGTACAGAAGAAAAATAATTGTTTATTCCAAGTCGGACAGTTATCGATCGTCTCAAATCTGGAAAAGCCATATACATTCGAGTCGCATTTTTGTATAATGTGCCCATCTTGTGATGGAGTTGGTGTCAGGATATGAAAATCACACCATATCTTTCGGCACGGTTGATGCTTGAAGATTGTGAAAGCTTCTTACTTGAAAACAAATACATGAACAATCTGATGCTGGGCATTTTGCATCGGATCAAGGATGATGAAGTCACATATGGTGATCTATATCTGAAAGTCGAAGACGGAACACACGCATTAGTGTTGTGCATGTCGGGCTTGTACTTGATCCTCTATGCGAACAGCGTGGCGGATGCGATATACGAAGCCGCCGTGAACTATCTTATCGATCACAAAGTGGAGTTTCCGGGGATTGTCGGTCCGGTAGATATGTGTGAAGCTTTCAAAATGGCATACACGAAAATCACTCATAAGACGATGCGGGTTCACATGAATCAAAGAATCTATGTCAACACGACACTGATCAAAGCGAGTCGTTTGAAAGGTGATATAGAGATGCCCCGGAATGCGGATCGGCCTATTCTAAAGCAGTGGATGAGTGATTTCTATATCATGGTGGGAGAAAAGCCTTCAGAAGACATCGTAGAAAAGAAATTGATGGACATCATAGACCATCAGTCTTTGTTCGTGTATCGACATCATGGAGAGATTGTGACGATGGCCGGATTCAGTCGGCCTTTTAAGCAAACGGTATCGCTTGCGTATGTGTATACCCCCGAGAAACATCGAGGCAAAGGCTTTGCGACCCATTGTGTCGAGCGTCTGACCGAATGGTTGTTGGCGCGGTATGAAGGGGTGACGCTCTACACGGATCTTTCGAATCCCGTCTCCAATAACATCTATCAAAAAATCGGGTATCGACCCGTCGGGGATTCCGTGGTGTACACCGTGTCTCAGACGGATTCTGTGGATCAATCCTAGTCACGATACCTAGAGTTAAAATGGCGTAAACAGGCGATTATCACAAATCAACACCAAGGAGGCGACGAGGGATGAAACGCGCGTGTATTTTTGTGTTCTCCGGGACAGGCAACACGTATTTTGTGGCGAGGGAAATCCAGAAACGACTGCAGCAGGACATGCCGTGTGATCTGTTCTCGATCGAGACACACCTGGACGATGTGAATGAACTGCTTCAAGCGTATGATCTCATCGGATTGGGTTATCCGATTTATGGATCGAGTTTGCCCTCAATCGTGTTTGATTGGCTGGACCGGATCGAGCCGATCCAAAAGCATGCCTTCGTCTTTTGCACGCAAGTGATGTATTCCGGTGACGGCGCGGAGTATGGTGCGCGGTTGCTCATGCAAAAGGGCATCTATAGTCAGTACCAGATGCACTTCAACATGCCGAACAACTTGACGGATGTCGCATTCTTCAATTGGATCAAACCGATTCGCTTTGATAAGATCAAAGGGTATGTGAAGCGTAAGGTGGAGAAGTTGGTGACGCGGATCAGCCACCAAAAGCCTTTGAAAACGGGACGAAATCCCTTTTCGCGTTTTCTCGGATTTCTTCAAAGAGGACCGTATGAGCGGTTTTGCCCCCCGCGGATGCGCCATTCCATCCGGATCGACACAGACAAATGCGTGATGTGTCTCAAATGCGTGGAATTATGCCCCACAGAGAATCTGAGCGTGATGCACGGACAGATCAGCGATCAGAATCAGTGTATTTGGTGTTACCGATGTGTCAATCATTGCCCGGTTCAAGCGTTGAGGGTCTTTCGACCGATCAAAAAGCCCTATTTGGGTCCGACTGCGGATTTTGAGATTCTATCCGTCTGGGAAGACAACCGATGATCCGAATCACACCACACTCATGAAGGATCATTGTCTCTATAGATAGACAATCAACGATTAAATCTTGCCATATGATGGGCTTCGTGATAAAATAAGTAACACCGAATCTCCAAGAGGTTCGTCTATCGCATGATACATGAAGGCGAGAAACGGAAGATGAATACATATTTTTATTTGATCGCGTTGGAGATTATGGCCATCATATTCTTCACCGCTCATGTCTGTTCTCAAAAACGTCCTAAGACAATGGTTGTCTTGTTTTTGTTCGTGATTGGAATGGCGGGTGTGACCGGATATGCTTTGATCGTTCCGAGAATCGTTCCGGAATGGGGCAATGGTCAAGGATATTCGTTGATTCTCGGGTTGTTCTTGTTCTCCCCGTTTTTGCTCATCTATGGTCGCCCGTATAAACATACGCTGATGATCATGTTTTCCACGTGGATTTATGTGATAGGGATGTTCGCGGTATCATTTCGCGTCAGTTACCTCTTTCCTGAAAGCCAACGCCCCATGGTGGCATGGATCAGCTACACGTTGATGATTGCCCTGACATATTACACATTCATTCGTTTCTTCAAACGGAAATTCCTGTTCATTCTCGCTCATGTCGATCGCCAGACCTATGACATCGCGCTTGTGCTGATTTTCGCGTGGTTCATGTTGCTGGGGATTTTGAATGCGAGTTTTTATACGCATCTGGGGCATGTGATCGAGATCGCATTCATCCTGCTTTTGAGTTTGTCCATCGTGCTCAGTTATCATGTCTTCTACGCCCTGGCCTCCTCAAAGAAAGAAGTGGCGACGCTGGATGAGAAATCGAAGTTGGATCCTTTGACCGGACTGAGGAACCGTGTGACCTTAAGCAATGATATGCGCGGGTTCATCAATCTTCAAAAAAGCTTCACGCTGATCTTCATGGACCTGGACGATTTCAAGGGCATCAATGACTGTTACGGCCACAACTTCGGCGATGAATATCTCTTGAAGTTTGTCCATCATATCGCGCAACTGATCCGCGATGAAGATCGGTTCTACCGCGTTTCGGGCGACGAGTTCGTGATCTTGACCTTGGGCAACGACGGGGAAGGCATGTGCCGAAGAATCAGTGATTTTGACATCGACGATGTGGAGTTCAATCGCATCTTCACCGGTGTAAGTCTGGGTATCGCACGCTATCCCGAAGACGGAAGCGAAGCGAAGAATCTGCTCTACACCGCAGATATGCGGATGTATGACGCCAAAAAGAAAAAAGACCACTATCTCCAAAGCGTCGCAAGAGATTAAGGTCTTGATTGATACACAAATGAAGGCCGAGAGGCCTTTTTTGTTTATTCCCACTCGATGGTGGCAGGGGGTTTAGAAGTGATGTCGTACAGGACGCGGTTGATGCCTTTGACTTCATTGACGATCCGCCTGGAAATCTGGCTCAAGACGTCATGGGGAATGTGGGCCCAGTTTGCGGTCATGCCGTCGGTACTGGTCACAGCGCGAATGGCCACAGCCTCTTCATAACTCCTGGAATCTCCCATCACACCGACCGAGCGGATACCGGGCAATACGGCAAAGTATTGCCAGATCTGATCATCTAGTCCGGCAGTAAGGATTTCCTCATGAAGAATGCGATCAGCTTGGCGAAGCAGGTGGAGTCGCTTCTTCGTGATTCTGCCGATGATACGGATCGCCAGTCCGGGTCCAGGAAAGGGTTGGCGGCGAATGAAGTCGGGATGGATACCGAGTTCAATACCGATCGTTCTGACTTCATCCTTGAACAGGCGATTGAGGGGTTCGATGAGTGTGAAACCCATTTTTTCCGGTAAACCACCGACATTGTGATGCGATTTGATCTTCGTTGCCGTGGTCGTTCCGGATTCGATGATATCGGTATAGAGGGTTCCTTGTCCTAAAAAATGGAAATGGCCGATTTTGGCCGCTTCTTCCTCAAAGGTCGCGATGAATTCCCGACCGATGATCTTGCGCTTTTCTTTGGGATCGCGGATGTTTTTCAAGGCGTGAAGAAATCGCTTGGAGGCATCGATGCCGGTGACGTGGATG
>JAQVTV010000137.1 GCA_028699855.1 Candidatus Izemoplasmatales bacterium
TGGTGACAGTGAAGAAGATGGTGATCATCATGATGGCGGAAAGACAATGGAGCATATATCTCCTCAGGCCTTTTTCCATTTTCATGATATCCTCGTAGCGGTAAGCCTGGATCATTTCCTTCATCACGCGAATTTGTTGGTCATAGCGGTTTGTGAAAACGCGGATGTTGACGGATTGATCCTCTCGACCGATGTAGTAATGGTAGAGGTTGACATCGAGATAGAAGATTTTTTGCATATGAGGAAGTGGCTTATAGGAGTAGATGTTGTCGACATAGAACGTGTGCAGTGGTAAATGGATTCCACTGTTCTTCAGTTTCTCCGTTCGATAGGTCAGTGAGTGCATCAGGAGTACCTGGGCACCGTAAAAATTCCCGACTTGAGACCATTTCGCGAATCGATTGCTTTGGAAATGGCGGGAGAAGTGTCGTACAAAGAATTTTCCCTCGTTGACTTTGTCATATACAAAATTCGTGATGTAGAGATCCGCGAGTTGTTCGGATTTCTGATGTTTACGGATGGTGTCGAGCAAAGTCCTCAAGGCGTTGCCGTTAAGCCAGTCATCGGAATCGACAACCTTGAAATACAGACCTGTCGCAATGGCCAATCCCTCGTTGATTCCCGAGCCATGGCCACCATTCATTTTGGATATGACTTTGACGATATGAGGATAGTTTTGTTCGTATTTCCGAGCGATGGTTTCGGTATTGTCGGTGGATCCGTCATTCACGACAATGACTTCGACATCATCACCTCCGGGCACCAAAGAATTCAGGCATTGCGCCAAGTAGGCTTCTGAATTATAGGCCGGAACCGTGAACGTAATGAGTTTTTGATGAGACATCATTGATTAATTATCCTTTGCGTTTAAGGCTTCTTTTTTTTCTTTGCTTTGCGGGAAAATCAGCTTGAAAATGGGGAAGAACACCCAGAAGGAAATAGCAGAGTAGATGATCATTGTGATGAAGTCGGCTAAGGTTTCACCGGTTGCGCCCATGCCCCATGTGTTCATCAACAGATTATAGATCGGTACGGTATAGAGACCTCTGGCAGCGGAAGCGAAGATGGTGATTGCCACATAGGCGATCGCGTACCACATCGCGGCTTTCCAAGGATTGCCATCTGATTTGAAGGTAATGTTTCTTTGCGCGAAGAAGTTGATTACCTGAGCGATCAGAAGAGTGATTTGAACGGCCAGGAAGAATGCAAGACCCCCGCCGCCGCCACTGGCGATCGCGCCACTTTTAAAATCAAAGATGAAATAGGAGCTACCATCGATGTTTTGGCCCAATTGCCAGATTTGGAAATTGACGTTGATCAAATTCGTGGTCGCGAAAATCCTCTTTAATACGGGCATCAGGATCATTTGGAGAACGGTGACACCATTGCTCAGCATAAAGAATACGAAGAATTGTGCCACATTCGGGAACCTTTTTTTGAACTTTTTCCATAATTGGACCCACCACTGAATGAATGCGGTTTGGCCAAGTTTATTGAAGAATTCTTTTACTTTGCCGGGTTTCTTTTCCTGAATCTCCTCATGATCTGATACAGTCGTTGTTTTTAAATCGCTCATGTGTTATTCACCTCTATTTTTTTCATTTTGTTTTTTTTCGAACGAAGTCGACCTTCTTTGAAAAATGTTCCTACACCTTTAAAGAAGTGACCATTGAACATCATCAATAGACCATCAAGCTGTCCCCAGGATATCATACCTCCGGACATGTGGGCAAGGCCTCGCATTGGCAGATGGAGAACGCCCATGGTCAAGGTATTGGCGAGACTTCGGATTCCGAGAAAACGAAGGAGTTTGATACCGCCGCGCACTGCACCTGAGAAGGCTCTGCCGACCCAACGCTTGGAGTAGCGAAGTTGTTCCACAGTGGTATTATAACCGATAACCATACGATTCTTCTTGTAAAAATCATAGGTTGCCTTGGGAACCGGATGACCGAGAATCTTTTCAAATTCGGCTGAAGATACGTTTTGGATGTGTCCTTTGGCATATGAAGGTATTGCTACGAGCGGCACCGGTGAAGTGATCGTGACGCCTTCCACATGAATCGTATCTCTGAGCTTGATTTCCTTGGATGAAGAACCAACCATGACTTCGTAATCCAACGTCTCCACTTCCCACTGACGAGTCACGGGATTGAAAAATGAGAAAGCGGGCGTGCCCAACGGCACTTTGATGGTTTTGGACTCGTCCGGACGGAGCGCGACTTTGATGAATCCTTTCAACTCCATCAAGGGACGATAGACTTGCGAATTGATTGCGCGGATATAGATCTGTGCGACCTCTTTGCCGTTGACTTTCCCGGTGTTCTTCAGTTTGAAACTGACAGAATCCGCACTGACTTTGATGTCTGAGTAGGCAAAGGTCGTGTAGGAAAGGCCATGACCGAACGGATATCGAGGTTTCACGTTGGCGGATGTGAAATACCTGTAGCCCACGTATAGTCCTTCGCGATATTCCGCGGTGAGATGTTTTCCGGGATAATTCAGGGCTGTCGGCGTATCTTCATATTTGAATGGAATTGTTTCTGCCAGTTTACCCGAAGGATTCACTTTTCCGACCAAGATATTCAAGGCGGCTTTGGCGCCGGCCTGACCTGAGAGATAAGTGTGGAGGATGGCGTTGGCGCGATCGGCAAAAGGCATTTCGACAGCGCTGCCACACGCAAGTACGACGATGATTTTTTTGCCTAAAGCGGCCAGTTGATCGAAGAGTCGCATTTGGTTATTTGGAAGTTTGAGGTTGCTGCGATCGATGCCCTCGACTTCGCTGAACTCATCGAGTCCAAGATAGAGGAGGATGGTATCGGCTTTTTGGGCGAGTCTGATCGCCTTTCTGATCAAAGCAGCTGAGGGCCTTCCGCTACGTACATATCCTGGTTCATAGCCGACGACTTGAAGATCGTATGAGGCTATCGCATCGACAGTATTGTCCAATTGTGTCGGATTGACGATGGATGATCCGGCACCTTGATAGCGTGGATGCTTGGCAAAATCTCCGACTATTGCGACTTTTTCGGTCCGACGAAGGGGTAAGGAACCGCCGTCATTTTTAAGCAGAATCATCGATTCCTCAGCGATTTTTTGCGCCAGAAGATGATGTTTATCGTATTCGACTGTGACATCACTTTCAGAAACAGCTTTGTGTGTATCAAAGATGAGGGATAGGAGGCGATCGAGATTTTCGTCGAGCAACGATTCGGGAATCGTACCGTCTTGAATTGCTTGAACGATTTCGTCGTTGGTTTCGCCGCCGGTGGTGGGCATTTCCAATTCATTGCCGGCCATCAAACCTTTGACGCGATCATTCGATCCGCCCCAGTCTGAGACGACGACATTGTCATATTTCCACTCCTTGCGCAGAATATCGCGGAGGAGATGGGTGTTTTCGTTGGTGTATGCTCCGTTCAACAAGTTGTAAGAAGACATGACGACCTTGGTTTTGCCTTCACGGATGCCGATTTCAAAAGGCCGAAGGTAGATTTCTCTCAAAGTCCGTTCATCCACGACGGAATCTACGGCCATTCTGCGGTATTCTTGATTGTTGGCGGCGAAGTGCTTGAGACAGGCCGAGACACCGGTAGATTGAATGCCTTTCACATAACTGGCAGCCATTTTTCCGGCGAGGAGCGGATCTTCGCTGAAATACTCAAAATTACGTCCGCATAGTGGATTGCGTTTGATGTTGATGCCAGGTCCAAGGACGACATTCACTTTTTGACTGATGGCTTCTTTTCCCAAAGCAGTGCCGAGTTCTTCGCCCAATTGGGGATCCCAACTGTTGGCGACAGTAGCGGAAGTGGGATAGCACGTGGCAGGGATACTTGCATTTAGCCACAGTTGATCGGCTGCGTCTGCTTGTTTTCTGAGTCTATTGGGGCCATCCGCCAAAAAAATGCTC
>JAQVTV010000138.1 GCA_028699855.1 Candidatus Izemoplasmatales bacterium
GATAAACCCGCCGTCGTCGACGTCAAAGCAGTCGTCGGACTGAAGGTGGTCGGTGAAGTGGTTTCTGTGGTCGCTTGTGTACAACCCACCAGAAGGAGACTTAAGATGAATACAAGCAAGATTTTTTTAAACATAATTCCTCCTTATCCCTTGATTGCGGTATCGGCTTCATTGCCGACAAAATATTTCTGTGCAGAGAAGAATATGATAATCGGCAGTGCAACCCCCACAATCGAGCGGGAAAATACATGCGCATAGGTGTTCGTGGAGTCTTTGCTTAACATCGGCAATACGAGACTGAGTGGATAAGTGTCGGTATCGCCTCGATAGATGAGGGGACCTTGATAATCATTGAAAGAAGATATGAACAGCAATAAAGCCACGGTAATGACGATCGGTTTCAAGATCGGTATCAGGACATAAAAGAGCACTTGAAACTTGTTTGCGCCATCGATATATGCAGCCTCATCCAAATCTCTTGGAATCGAGCGGAAAAACTGGATATACATGAACACTGAGAAGGAGTTAATCGCAAAGAGTCCCCCTGCCCACAAGGGTAAGAAGGGCATGAAGGGAATTTTCGAACCTTCCCACAATGAGGCAAAGGGTTCCGTGGTCCAAAAGACAAACATCGGAATCCTGAAGACCGTGGCCGGCATAAGCAAAGTCGCAATGATGAGGGCAAAGACGATCTTTTTGCCTTTGAAATGGAAACGCGCCACGACATATGCGACGAGCAGCGTCGAAAATGTCATGAACAGCACTTCGGGAATCACGTATTGCATCGTATTCCACAAAGCCCGCAGCAACGAATATCCGGTTGCGCTGCCCCAACCTGGGGCTTTCAATGCTTCACGCCATCCGCTGAGGGAGAAATGCTGTGGCAAAAACGAAAACGATGTCAAGAGATCTTCGCTGAAGGATGCGCCCATCATCCACAATAACGGATAGAGCATGAAGAAAGCGACGGTGATGATGATCAAGTACTTGATGAGGGAGATGACATTCCGCTTTGCGCGATTCATGCGGATGGAGTGTTCTGCCTCGGTATAGGTTCTTCTCATGTCATCAATCCGAGTAATGAACCCAATATTTGGAACTTCTGAAAATCAGAACGGTAAACACCATGATGATGAGGAACAAGATCCAGGACATCGCGCTGCCCATATTGAAGTTCCGATTTTCAAAAGCGACTTCATAGATCAACATATTGATCATCCGGGTGCTTTGCAAGGGTCCCCCGTTCGTAATCAGCTTCGGACCGGTAAAGACTTGGAACATCTCGACCAATCGCATCACGCCATTAAACAAAATGACCGGTGTGATCATCGGTATCGTAATGACTTGAAACTGTTTGAGTTTGCTGGCGCCATCGATGGTTGCGGCCTCATAGAGCGTTTCCGGAACATTTTTCAATGCCGCGAGGAAGATGAGCATGGTCGAACCGAACTGCCACACTCTCAGCCCGATGATCGCGGTCATCGCACCTGCAGAGGTGCCGAACCAGTTGATCGCATCGATTCCGAGAAGTGACAGCCCTTGATTGACGAGGCCGTTTTGTTGGAATAACTCACGCCATAACAAGACGATGGCCACGTTCGCACCGAGCACGGTCGGCACATAGAATGCGGTGCGGAAAATGCCGACACCCTTGATTTTTTTACTTAAGACATATGCGATAAGCAAGGAAACGGTCAACACGGCAGGAACAGTAAAGAATACATAAACCGCGGTGACTTTCAATGAGTTCAAAAAGGGTTCGCCAAAGAAGTCATCACTATTGAATAGTCTGAGATAATTTCCCAAACCCGCAAATCGTTGCTCAAACGGGTTGATTTTCTCATATAAACTCAGGATAAAAGAGTTCACAAAAGGATAGGCTTTGAACACGGCAAAGCCGATAATCCAAGGAATGAGCAACACATACGGAAGCCATTTCTTTTCACCAACCATGTCTATCCTCCCATGACTTGGGCTAAGGTAGAATTGAACTTGCTGATGATTTCATTGATTGCCTGATTTGCAGTATAGGTTCCAAACAAGAATTTTTCTATCGGCAATTCATAAATCCGGCGAAAGACATCATGCTCATAATAGGGGTGGATATAGAGGTTGATGCCTTCGGAGATTTGAGATTCATAGTTTTGTTGCACGATCACGTGTCCTTCCCATTCACGGGTTGCCGTGAAGACGGGATCAGTCGATTCAAGCAAAGTGTTATACGCAAGGCTGTTGCTCGGCACGCCACGGTCAACCCCGAGAATCCTGACGGCGTCAGGGTCGGATGTCATGAACTCGATGAATGCTTTGACCGCTGCCTTTTTGGCAGGGTCATTGGCGACCCTGCGGCTGACCGCAAGCGCCATCGATACCTTTTTATAGGAGCCGAGATTATCATCTTCTTCTTGTTGGAACATTCCGGCTGTCACGAGATTCGATTTATCGGACAACACATTCTCGTATTCCGACACGGCGGTATTCCATTGGAGAATCCCGCCATAATTTTGATACGTCACCCAGTTGGGGTTGGTCGGACCGTCTGGATGCGTATCATTGGCATTTGAAGGAATCAGGACATTGTTACTTCTAAGATCGTTGATAAACGCGAATCCTTCTTCCAGTTCGTCGCGAGTGAAATTGAGCTTGTGGTCATCAGAAATCAGATTCTTCCCATATTTTTGTGATAGCCACGTAAACATCAATATGGCGACTTGTTGGGCGTCCAGACGACCGATGGCAAACTTGGTGTAGTTGCTTGAGGCACCGATTTGTTGCCCCGCGGCAATGAGTTGATCCCATGTCTTGGGCATCTCGGTAATGCCGGCATCATCATAGATTTTTTTGTTTAGGTAGAAAATATATCCCGTTTCAGATAAGGACACGCCCAGGACTTTCCCGTTGATGGTCAAAGGATCGTGTTCGCCTTCCGGCCAATCGCTCAAATCGAGATCCAGCGTATTCAAATCCAAAAAGTAGTATTCGCCATACATCGAATACAACCAGTTGTAGTTGACTTGAAACACGTCCGCTTCGCGATTGCGCTCCAATCGATTATACAAGGTCGTCTGATAACCTGTCCATACTGATTGGTCGCCTTCAACCCGATACATCGGATATTTTTCATGGAAAAGCTGGATCGCCAGACAGGTGGCGACGTTACGATCTGTCGTCCCCCACCAAGAGAATTTGATCGTGGTCGGTGTTCCCGACCATGTCGTATTGGGGTCATAGGATCCTTGGGTTGTGGTATCGCTACACGCCATACTGGAAAAGATTCCCATCAAAGCAAGGATAAACAAGAGGATTTTCTTCATAGATGTCTCTATTCCTTTCATTAAGTCATCGGTGTGATGATGCGCCAATCAAATCCGGGAAGGTCAACGACGCCCGGAGGATAATCATTGAATGTTTCTTCGAGAAAATAAACGTCGTTTGTCTGATATGCATAAGGAATATCCGTGAAGTTCCGCCACTGGAAATCCAATGATTCGATTGCGCCCGTATGAACCCAAAGCGTTGATCGGTCATCGGAACTCCCGAAATATTCATATCCTTGGCGAACCAAGAGGCTGTCTTTCACATAATAGCGACCCGTGTATTTGGAATCGAGGTTGCTTTCCTGATGGTTTTTGATCGGTGTCGTTACATATTCAAAGATACTGTTTTCCATCATGATGGCACCTTGTTCTGTGGTGACGATACCTTGATTGATCAAGGAAGCCGATGTGCCCGATGTCTTTAAACGCAGTTGTTCGATCGCGTGATTGTTCAAACGCACATGATAGAGATGGATGTCGCCTTTTCGCACGCGCGGAAAGCGATCTTGGAGGTTCTTGACTTCGAGGTGATGAAATGTCACGGTGATGGATTCATAACCTTCACCATCGGTGGAGTTGCCGTAGTTGAACCCCT
>JAQVTV010000139.1 GCA_028699855.1 Candidatus Izemoplasmatales bacterium
CCTGAAAGTGCCGGAGGATTGTTCGGTTGTCGGCTTTGATAACTCCTTGTTCTCAATCATCGGTGAGCCTCGGGTCACCACCATTGACAATAATATTCCGAGTATGGTTGAAACCGCGGTCAAGATGATCACCAAGAAAATCGTCAATCCCCAAAGAGTCTACGGGCGCATCCTGACACAGGGATCCCTCGTGATTCGCGACTCTGCTCAGGAAAGGCCTGTCCATTAATCCATGAAAAAAACCATCATTGCCCTGCTTATTGCATTGGTCGTCTTGCTTCAGGGCTGTATCAATGCGACCTCGACCTTCACTCCGACAACCGCTACGAGTCATCATCCGACGATTGTGACGAGTTTAAACCCGACAACTGATGACCCATCGACGATGGTCACGACAAACCCGGTGACCGCTACCCCTTCGACGCTCACGAATACCACTACCGGTATTCCTACGACGACAGAGGTGTCATTGACGCTATCGTTCACTGAGGTGACGCTACCCATCGATGGTTCTGTGATGGTCGTGTACCAGGCCAATGTGTCACCCATCCATTTCTCATCGAGTGATGATACGATTGTATCGGTTTCGCTTGATGGCGAAATCTTGGCGCATGCAAGCGGCGTCGCAACGATCTTTGTCGGTTATCATGATTTAGTCATCGGCGAGATTTTCGTCAGCGTGGTTTCCGGAACGATTCTGACGCCACCGAACAAGACAATCTACCGTCAAGGCGAACCGCTCTTGCTTTTGGGAAGCAAATTGACATACGTTTTGGGCGATGATCTCATGGAAGAGATTCGCATCACTCAGGATATGGTGTCGGGTTATGATCCCTCTCAGACGGGATCGCAACAGGTGTCTTTCGAGCATCACGGCATCATGTATTATTTCAGTGTCTTGGTTTTAAACGATACGCAAGCGTTGTCGCTTTTTGATGATTTCATCATCATCAACCAAGATGTGATTCAAGGACAGCGACTCGAGTTTCAATTTTTCAAGAGTAATACCACCGCATTTCTTGATGCGATTGAGAATGTCTATGATCCTGAAAAAATCAAGATCGAAGCGATGATTCAAACACCTTCTGGAGATATCGAGACGATCCGTGCGTTTTGGTTCCAGCCTTATCGCGAAGTCATCACACAAAATGCGCTGAATCCTTCGAGAAATCTTGAAGGACTCGTCACGACGCTTCCCGGAGATTACAATCTCAAGGTGGAATGGGTGGAAGACGGGATGGCGGGATTCATGATGCGTTATCTTCCTGAAACATTGGGTGAGTACGAGATGATCGTGTCGATCATCGTCGAAGGAGATGTCATCCAACGTTTCAAAAAAACGTTTGAAGTGGATATCGCAGATGAAATGTATCAAGGATATGTCCAAATCGACGAGACGAATCAACGACATTTTGCGTTTGATGACGGATCTTCCTATATTCCGGTAGGACAGAATGTCGGATGGTATACTTCTCTGGATCGTAAGCATTATGATTATCACCAATGGTTTTCTAAGATGCAACAAGCTGGCATGAATTACGCGCGTGTATGGTTGGCGGCATGGGGGTTCTCGATTTTCTGGGAAGGTGTTGACCAGTTTGATTACCGTCAGGACAATCTTGCCTCGTTTGATGTGGTCGTGGCATTGGCGGAAGAATATGACATCTATCTTCAAGTGACTATCTTGCATCACGGCATGTTTTCACGATTGGTGAACCCGATGTGGCCGGGATCGATCACGTCGTGGTATGTGGATAAATACGGGGCGAACCCCTATGGTGAATACATGCAGAATCCGGGTCAGTTTTTTACCGGAACCTATGGGAAAAGCACGTTCAAGATGCAGCTCGATTATCTCGTCGCCCGTTATGGTTATTCGCGTCATATCATGGCGTGGGAGTTGTTCAATGAAGTGGATTGGATTGAAGACTACACCGCATCCGGCGGATTGTTGTGGCATAAGGAAATGGCCGAGTATCTCAAGGAGATCGATCCCAAACATCTCGTCACAACGAGTGTGAAAGGCGATTCCTTCTATCATAGCATCTATCAGGTTTTCAACTTGGCTGCGATCGATTTTGTCAATGTGCACCGCTATGGTGTCTACAACCATCTGGATACGCTACCTCAATACCAGAATATCGGATTTTCCGTCTTCAACAAGCCTATTTTCTACAGTGAGATCGGTTATCAAGGCTCAGGCGGCGCCCAACAAATGCAAGAAGACCCCAATCATATTACGTTGCATCAAGCCATTTGGGGCGGAATGATGGGGGGCGGCGCAGGCGGAGGCATGAATTGGTGGTGGGATTCTTGGATTCACCAAGGGGATGCTTATGGTGTCTATCGTGGTGCGGCCATCTTTGCGAATAAAATGGCATTGAAGGGCGACGTGTACCAGAGTTTGGCGTCAACGGCTTTTATTAGCGTGCCCGGAGTGACTTTGAAGATTTTGGGATATCAAGTGGATAACCGCGTATATGGATATCTATATGATGAAGCGTTCACCCTGGATTATCCGGTGACATCATTGAAGACAAACGCGCGGATCCAGTTTGATGATTTAGGGGGGGCAATATATTTGATTACTTTTTATGATACCGTCACGGGAGCGGTGATCGACTCCTTTTTGGATGACCATTCGGCAGGCGGGTATTATGAAGTTGCAGTGCCCGATTTTCGCAATGATGTGGCTTTTGTGATCGAACCTGTGGGTTGGGCCTCATGAAAGAGCAGTTGGAGCAGCATCTACTTGAAAAAATCATCCCCTTTTGGACGAACCTCATTGACCCTGAATGGGGCGGATTCTACGGATTGATCGACAATCATCATCACATCAATCCACTGGCTCCCAAGGGATTGGTGCAGCAAGCGCGTCTTCTGTGGGCGTTCTCATCATTGGCGCGTCATTATCATAATGATACATACCGCGATATCGCTCATCATCAATATGACTACTTGACTTCGACTTTCAGAAACCATGAAGAACACAATTATTTTTGGCTGATGGACTATCGGGGCAGACCCATCGACAAGCGGATCGTGACATACGGACAGAGTTTTATGCTTTATGCCTTGAGCGAGTATTATCTTTTGACAAAAGACCCCCGCGTGTTGGGAAAAGCTATGGGATGTTTTGAATGGATCGAACAACAAGCCTTTGATTCCATCAGGATGGGGTATATCGAAGAATTTGACGCCTTCGGCAGTCCGCTCAAAAATCAATTGCTCACGGACGGGTGCGTAAATGCGGTCTTTACGGGCAATACCTTGATCCATTTGCTTGAATCGCATCTCAATCTCTATGTGGCGGAACCGTCGCAAAGAGTCAAGCGCGCACTGGAACGGATTTTGGCGATTTTCACGGATAGACTCTATGACAAAGACACCGGTCAGATCTTCATGTATATGGATGAACACTATCATCCGGTATTGAAAAAGCGATGTTATGGCCATGAAGTTGAAGTGTCTTGGTTAATCGAGGAAGCCGATGAAGCGCTCAAAATCGATGATCATCTCCATATGAGCGACCACATCATGACGACAGCTTTCAAGGCCGGATGGAACGGAAGATATCTTCTGGTCGATGAAGCGGATCCGGAGGAGCATCATGTGTGGTGGGTATCATCGGAACTCATGATTGCATTAAGCAAAAAATACGCGAAAACACATGACCCGCACGATTTAGAGATGATCCGTACACTCTATCAATCGATAGAAACCGACCTCGTCGATCCCACACCCGGAGGCGAATGGTATTGGTCTCGCGCGAAAAATGGCGAGATCAACCAGGAGCGGATGATGGGAGAATTGTGGAAGACGCCTTATCATAATGTGCGTAGTCTCCTAAAAGTGATACAAAGGATGTGATGGCGAGTGATTCATCCCGCTTACAAGCGTTTGCTTC
>JAQVTV010000140.1 GCA_028699855.1 Candidatus Izemoplasmatales bacterium
ATGGCGACGATGACACAGCCTGCCGCAAATGTGGTGAAGAGGTTGGAATCGATTTGTTCACCATAGATCATATAATATAGACCCACGGCAACGGTGTGAAGTTCGCGATTGGTGACGCCGAGGATAACTCTGGCAAAGATGAAATCCATCCATGGGCCAGTAAACGAAAGCAACGCGGTATAAAGGATGATGGGCTTGCTCATAGGTAAAATGATTTTCCCGAATATTTGTGCATTGTTCGCGCCGTCAAGCCGCGCGGACTCGACCAATGAGTTGGGAATGATATCAAAGAAGCCTTTCGCGACATAAAATCCTAACCCAGCGCCCGCAGAATAACATAGAATCAAAGCTTCCAACGTTTGAGTCAGATTGAAGGCTTTGAGAATATAGTAGATGGCGATCATGGACATAAATCCGGGAAAGAGGCCGAGGATAATGGCGATGTTCAAAAATTTCCGACGGAACCTGAACTTGAGTTTACTCATTACATACGCTACGGACAATGTCATGAATGTGGAAATGATAAATGTGAAAGTGGAAACATAGAGTGTGTTCAGAAACCATTTTGGAAACAGCGTGTTCGTAAACAGATTCGTGAAGTTTTCCAAGCCTAAGCGTTTGGGAATGTAATTGGATACTACGATGCCGATGAGTTGGCTCTGGTCGTTGTATTCCGCCCTGAAAGCATTGAGGATGATCCAAACAATCGGATATAGCCAAATAATCGACAATACAGCCAAGGTAATGTGCGAAAAAATGGTGGAAGATCTTTCAGCGGCCTTGACACTTTTGTACTTTTGAGGCTTGGATACCAATGGCATGTGTCCGTTCATTGGAAGGCGTCCTCCTCTTTATAGGTTTTGCTTCTGCGATAGGTGAGCAATGTGGCGGTTGCGGTGATGATAAAGGTCATTATTGCGATGACGGAACCGATATTGTACTCTTTCTTATCGATGGTCAATTTGTATAACCAGGTCACAAGCAGATCGGTTTGACCTGCTTCATATCCCGGGACATTCGGCAATCCTCCGGTCAAGAGGTAAATGACGTTGAAACTCGTGATGTTGCCGATGAATGAAGTGATGAGATATGGTGTGGTGATAAAAAGAATATAAGGAATGGTCACGTGGAAGAAGGCTTGACGTTTGGTTGCGCCATCAATCATCGCGGCCTCGTATAAATCCGCAGGAACATTCATCAATATTCCGGTTGTCATAAGCATGGTATATGGAACACCGATCCAAAAATTGATTGCAATGATCGTGATTCGCGCGGTCCAAGCGTTATCGGCCTGTGCAAGGAAGCTGATGGGCGAGTCCAGAATTCCGATACGGATCAGCATCGAATTGATGGGTCCATACTCGCCCAGGAGATTACGCATCGCAAGTAAAGAAATGAATTGAGGAAGCGCGATGGTCAAAATGAAAATCGTACGCCAGAATTTTTTGAATTTGACGGCTTTCTTGTTGATGAGAAGTGCTAACATGATTCCGCCGATGTAACATGTGAATGTCGCAAATACCGCCCATATGAGCGTCCAGCTCAGTACTGAACCGAACCTGGTAGCGATTTCGCCCGATCCGGAGAAAATACTGCGAAAGTTGGCAAATCCGACCCACTCAAACAGGACTCCGGATTCGTGCATTGAATCATAGCTTGTAAATGCGATCAGAATCATGAATATGGTGGGCAACATTGTAAACATGATGATACCGATGAGCGCAGGTGTCAACATGGTAATATGAAAGCGTGAATCCATTAATTCTTGAATATCTTCTTTAAATGTTCGGGGTTTCTTTCCTTCACGCACTCTGAGATCCGACAAGTAGGCACTCTTGAGGTTGGAGAAGTATGCGAACAGGAACATGCCGATAAAGCCGATGGCAACGACGCCATAAAGTAGCATCAGCATCGAATTGTCGGGATCGGTGAAGATATCTCCAGGGTTGGTTCCCAGGGTGATCAGATTTCCGAGTGACACAAAGCCCAATGGTGTTTTGTTGATCTCGGGAGCCACGATCATGAAGGTCAAAAATCCTGCTTGGATTAGAAAATAGATCAAGCCTTTGATAATCTGTTTATGATAGATATTACCAAAACCCATGATGACATGTGAGAGTTTTGTGCCCACGCTGCCATGTTTAAATCGTTTGACAAAATCAATCATGCGCTGTTTGATTCCACGCCAAGCATCGATGAAAAACATTCCGAGTCGCTTGAAGAATCGCGCTAAGGATCGATTATGAGGAATTTGAATCGCTTGTTTTTCCATACGGTCTCCTTCAAAAAAGCGGCTTAAGTCTCGTCGAGTTAAGCCGCAGTAAGATTAGTTTTGAGCGCCAGTCTTCCAAATCGTTTCGATTACTTCTAGTTTGGCCTTGATTTGAGCGTGCGTCGTATAGTTGCCGCCCGTGTTGCGCAGAATCTCCATAATGAGATCGGGTGCGCCTTTGGAGTAATAATAGATGTTGAAGGCACTTTGTTTTCCGAAGGGCTGCGGAATGCCGAACTGAAACATGTCCACTTGCGCATTTGCCAAATTAGCGGACACCGTGTCCCCGGTAAAACCAGAAAATTCAGTTACCGCGTTTTTGTAGATCGGCAAGTTTGCTGCCTGGTCAAAGGATTCTTCCTGAACTTCGATACTGGACAGGTAGAGAAGAATATCTTCCAGATAAGCGGCTCTCGGGCTGTTTTTCTTCATGACGAACATTTTGGTATCATAAAAAGTGCCCGATTGAAACACGGTTCCCGCCTCTGCGGTACCATAAGCATCGGCAGATGTCAACGTGAATGTTGGCAATTTTGCGACGCCAAGATTACTGCCAAGAGCCCTCTGTGCCGCTTGAAACTGCCAAGCGCCACCGATCATCGAGATTGAAATTCCGTCTTTGAGTTCGATTTCCCACCCGGATTCTGATGGGGGTTTTGCGCCATTGGGGTTCGTGAAGAATCTCTGTCCCCATTTCATGATCGCAACGGTATCATCACCTGAGGCGAAACAATCTTGAAGGGTTCCATCCGCATAGATCCTTACTGTGGATTCGAGGGTTTGGGCGTTGCGTGCAAGAAGCAAGAATGAATTGTTAAAACCATCCGCCCCAGCCAAGGACAGGGCTTGCTTGTTCGCGGCGACCGCTGCCTCCAAAATTCCTTCCCATGTTTGGACTTGGGTTTCGGTGATTAGGCTTTTGTTATAGTAAAGAATCAGTGCTTGAGCGATAATGGGAATGCCAAAGGTATATTCGGTTTCCAAAACGGTTCCCTTGATGTAGTCGAAGTATATTTCCGGAGTGTTGGCTTCGATTTGAGCCAATAATTCCGCGCTTTGGACCGGTGCGATGCTGCTTGCGCCAGCGATCAAACGTCCGAGGTGATCGTGAGGTACAGTGAAGATATCAGCCCCCGCTTCAGTATCATCAAGGAATGTGGCTCCGGCAGACGCGGTGTCCACGGCTTTTACGGCAACTTTATACGGGAATTTCTCTTCATGAGATGCATTGTAAAGTGCGACATAATCGTTCATTTTCTGAGTATAGAAAGCTTCTGATTCAGATCCAACCCAAATGAGCAATGGTTTTTCGGAAGAACACCCCGCGAGGATAGTGATGACCGACAACAAAAGAAACACGAAAAGCGTTAATCTTTTCACTTATAAAACCTCCCTATTTTTGATCTTTTGTGCCCTCATTTTAACATCATCAATATATGAATGCAAGGGTTTACATTTTCTTAGTCGTGGGAAGAATGCCGTTTTGGATGTGATACCGTTTACCGATTTGGTGTGTTTGAAGCCACTAGCCATCAAAACCGCTTCGCGCTCGGATTTTGATCCATATCTCACCCTGTGCCGATGGTGTTCATGACGCACGCGTTAGCATATGTTTTTAGTTTC
>JAQVTV010000141.1 GCA_028699855.1 Candidatus Izemoplasmatales bacterium
AAAACCCTGACGGTGTCATCCAAAGCGGAGATCTGTGCTGAATAATCGTTCATTTCCGCGAGAATCGGGGCAACATCGCATTTCGCGCTTATATTGACCCACCAAGCGTGAGACAGCATTCTTTTTGGCTTTCAGTGACTCGACCGAACTGATGGCATCTCTGCGGCGTTGATCTTTTTCGATGACCTCATAAATGTAACTGTGGTCGCCACCCCTTCGGTTGAGCAATTCAATGATTCTTTCAGGTTCTTCACGAATTAGTTTCAAATCAAGCATGATCTTTCCCCCTTATCAATAACGGTCCTCAAGCATGGCGTCGATCGCATCGATGTTTTCGGATTCAGTGTCTTCTTCCTCCGCTAAATCGATGTCATCTTTACTATCGCCTGATAAATGTTTGTACTCATCGAGTTTGAAATCTGTGGGTGTTTCGACGACGATATCGGCTTCTTGAATGCACCGGGCCTCTTCGGGACGTTCCAAATAATCATCACATGTCTCATCCTTGGGAATAATGGCGATTGTCGCCACTTCGTGCCCTTCAAGCAAGTTGATGATGCGTACCCCTTGTGTTGCCCGTTTGGTTTGCGCGATCTGGTCAATGGGAACACGAATGATCATACCTTTGTCGGTCACAACCAACAAGTCTTCGCTTCCCTGAACGCTGATCAATTTCTTCAAATGTCCGTTTTTCGCGGTCACATTGATGGTTTTAACGCCCTTGCCCCCGCGTCCTTGTAAACGATACTCATCGACATCCGTGCGCTTGCCATATCCATATTGTGTGATCGCAAGCACTTCCAATCGGTCCTCGGTCACCGTCGTGACCCCGATCACGCTTTCGTTCGATTCAAGCGAGATGCCCTTGACTCCAGCGGCGTTTCTTCCCATATATCGCACGTCTTGTTCATTGAAACGAATGGCTTTTCCATTGGACGCTCCAATGATGACATCTCGATTCCCATCCGTGAGTTTGACGCTGTGAAGTTCGTCTCCATCGCGTAACGAAACCGCGCGGATACCGTTATTGCGAATGTTCTGGAAATCGCTTACTTTGGTCCTTTTCACAACACCTTTGGTTGTAGTGAAAAACAGGAATCCCTCATCAAAATTCTTTATGCTCATGACTGCGGCGAGGCTTTCGTTCTCGAAGAGATTGAGCAGGTTCACGATGGGAAGGCCTTTGGAGTTTCTTCCATAATTCGGTACTTTGTAGGCTTTGATCTTGTATACGCGCCCCAAGGTGGTGAAAAAGAGTAGAAAATCGTGGGTTGAGGTTGAAATGATCGAATCGATCACATCATCCTCGTTCATTTTCATGCCTGTTTTTCCGCGTCCGCCACGATTTTGGGACTTATAGACGTCAATGTTCATCCGTTTGACATAGCCGTTGGTGGTGATGGCCACAATCACGTCTTCTACCGGAATAAGGTCTTCGTCTTCGATATCATAATCGCCCGAGAGATCGATTTCCGTTCGCCTGGAATCGCCGTATTTTTCCTTGATTTCTTTGGCTTCTTCAATGAGGATATGTTTTCTGAGTTCTTCCTCGGCAAGAATCCGATTGAAGAAAGCGATGGCTTTTTCAATTTCTGCCAGCTCATTTTCGATCTTTTCGCGTTCCAAACCGGATAGTTTTCTGAGTTGCATCGCAAGTATCGCTTTGGCTTGGACTTCGCTGAAGCCGAAGCGTTCACACAATTTCGCTTCCGAATCATCGTAAGATGACCGAATAATCTGGATGACTTCTTCAATGTGGTCGAGCGCGGTCATGAATCCTTGAAGCAGGTGATCTCTTTGAATGGCTTTGGCTAAATCGAATCGGGTTTTACGAACCAACACTTCAATTTGATGTTCATAATAGTGTTGGATAATGGATTTCAGCGGTAAAACCTCGGGTTTGTCATTGACAAGTGCAAGCATATTGATTCCAAAAGAGGTTTGCATCTGCGAGTTTTTGTAGAGATTATTCAATAACACGTCGACGTTGACATCGCGTCTGAGTTCCATGATGACTCTCATGCCTTTGCGATTGGACTCGTCGCGGAGGTCCGTGATGCCTTCGATGCGTTTATCTTTTGCCAACTCGGCGATTTTTTCGATGAGTGTGGTCTTGTTGACTTGATAGGGTATCTCTTTGATGATGATCTGTTTTTTTCCTGTAGCGGTTTCGACGATTTCTGTTTTGGCCTTGATGCGGATGATTCCTTTTCCCGTGAGATAAGCTTCGCGAATACCGGAAAGGCCGAGAATGATTCCACCTGTCGGAAAATCGGGTCCTTTGATGTAATCCATCAACTCATCGGGTGTGATTTCCGGATTTTGGATGTATGCGATATACCCGTCGATCACTTCGGTGAGATTGTGGGGCGGAATATTGGTCGACATGCCGACCGCGATTCCCGTCGCGCCGTTCACGAGCAGATTCGGAATCCTCGAAGGAAGGACTTTCGGTTCTTGTTCGGAGCCGTCATAGTTGTCGACGAAATCAACGGTATCCTTTTTGAGGTCCCGAAGCATCTCAATCGTGATTTTTTCCATTTTTGCTTCCGTATAACGCATGGCCGCTGCGCCGTCTCCATCAATGGAGCCGAAGTTTCCGTGTCCGTTGACAAGCGGATAGCGATAACTGAAATCCTGAGCCATGCGCACCATGGCGTCATAGATGGCCGAATCTCCGTGCGGGTGGTATTTACCCATGACATCGCCCACGATACGGGCGGATTTCTTGAATTGTTTATCGGGATATACCCCGAGTTCGTCCATGCCAAAAAGAATGCGACGATGCACGGGTTTGAGTCCGTCGCGCACATCGGGAAGCGCGCGTGATACGATGACACTCATCGCATAACTCAAGAACGAGTTTTTCATTTCGTTCGAAAGATTGATTTCTTTGATCTTGTCAAACGTGTTGATGTATTCCATCGTGAACCCCCCCGCTAGACATCGAGATTGCGGACATACTCCGCATTCTCTTGAATAAATTCTCTGCGACTCGGAACATCGTCACCCATCAACATCGAAAATACCCGGTCCGCTTCGATGGCGTCTTCCAAAGAAACAAGCAGCAATGTTCTCGCTTCGGGATCCATGGTAGTATCCCAGAGTTGTTCCGGATTCATTTCACCGAGTCCTTTGTATCGTTGAAGCGTGGGTTTCCCCGAGGCTTGTGCAAGCATCGTTTCGAGTTCTTTCTCGTCATAGGCGTATTGAATCTGTTTTCCTTGTTGCACTTTGAAAAGCGGCGGTTGGGCGATATAGACATACCCTTTTTCAATCAACGGACGCATATAGCGGAAGAAAAACGTCAGTAACAATGTACGGATATGCGCACCATCAACGTCCGCATCGGTCATGATGATGATTTTGTGGTAGCGCGCGTGTTCAATTTGGAATTCTTCGCCGATTCCGGTGCCAAAGGCTTGAATCATCGATAGAATCTCTTTGTTTTGCAACGCTTTATCCAAGCGCGATTTCTCGACGTTGAGCACTTTGCCGCGCAAAGGCAAAATCGCTTGATATTCCGAGTCGCGACCCTGTTTCGCAGAACCTCCGGCGGAATCTCCCTCAACGATATAGATTTCGGATTTTGTTGCATCCTTGGTGCGGCAATCCGCGAGTTTCGAGGCGAAACCAAGCGAATCCAACGGCGATTTCCTGCGCGTTGCTTCTCTGGCTTTCTTGGCGGCGATTCTGGCGCGTTGCGCCATCAAAGCTTTTTCAAGAATGTTTTTCGCCGCTTGCGGGTTTTCCAAAAGGAAACGCTCCAGTCCTTCGGACATGATGTTGGAAACCACTCTACGGGCGTCGCTTGAACCGAGTTTCGATTTGGTTTGTCCTTCGAATTGGGGATCCGGATGTTTGATCGACACGATTGCGACCAAG
>JAQVTV010000142.1 GCA_028699855.1 Candidatus Izemoplasmatales bacterium
CACATTCAGCCGGGCGGTATTGAACTACGCCAATCCCATCTACTGGTTCCGAAAATTGACCATCAAGCCCTCGGTGACGTTGTTAACCAAAGAGGTCTGCAAGATGATCATTGAGATTTTTGGTGAAGAGACCAATAAGATCTACAGCAAAAAAATCTTCCAGGCACAAGAAGAAGACGAAGCGCAAATCGAGGCGAAGATCGATCAACTGATCGATGAAGAAATCGCCGATGAGAAATAAGAGGGGGGATTAAGATGTTTGGCAAAAAGCAGAAATGGCCCGAACGGATCGTTCCTGGTTTTTCGCGTACTGCAGATTCTCGGCCGTTCTTCATCCCCAAGATCACCAAACTCGAAGACAAGGAGTCGATGAAGCAAAAATTCGTCTCTCCGATTTTTGGCAAGGCGGTCAAAGATGAAGTCAGCGTGCCGACGGATCGCTCCTTTTTCGGGGACATCGATAAAAAATATGATGCGTTTCGCACCACGAAAAAGTTGACCAAAGAAGAGGCAAAGAAGCGCTATGGCAGTTCCTATTATGAGTTTTTAATCGTCAACAATGAGGACCGCTCCAAAATCCATCGTCAGGATTTATCAGTGGATGAACTGATGAAACACCCCGTCAAAGCCGAAGAAACACCGGAAACTCCCGAAGTGGTGGTGAAGGCGGTAGAGGTGCCATTGGCTGAATTTTTCGCCAAAGCGCAAGTGTTTGAGTCGCAACCCGCTTCCACGCGTTCGGATGCCGATAAGGTATTGGAAGATATCGAGGTTCAAACCGAAAGCGAAGAACTGGATCAAAGCCGCTTCGGTCCCGTGGAAGAGGAAGAAGACATTCTCTTTCAACCCGAGCATCGCGCCCCCCAACAGGAAGAACAGATCAAGCCGGTATTCGCTGATGATTTCGATTATCGGGAATACGTGCCCAAAGCCGAACAGAAGATTTTGACGCCTTCTCTCGAGCCTTTACGCAATCAGATCATCGACGGGTTCAAGGATTACCAGTTTCCTTCCATTTCGATGCTTCGGAAAAGTCGTGAAAAATCCGATGTGGAACCCGAATGGGTCAAAGAAAACATCGGTGTCATCAACCAAACCTTGTTGTCTTTCGATATCGACGGTGAAGTGACTAACTATACCAAAGGCCCGACGGTGACACGGTATGAGGTATCGTTGGGTGCGGGCGTCCAGACGAAGCGCATCACGGCGATATCCGACAATATCATGATGAATCTTTCCGCGATGTCCTTACGGATTGAAGCCCCGATACCCGGCAAAAACACTGTGGGAATCGAAGTGCCCAATCAAGTCCGGGAATCAGTGTTTTTTGGTGACGTGGCCGATCACCCGCAATTCTTGATGGCGGATGACCCTTTGCTTTTGGCAGTCGGACTCGATATCGATGCCAATCCCGTTTTCACATCCGTTGAAGCGATGCCCCATGGTTTGGTGGCGGGCTCCACGCAAAGCGGCAAGTCGGTCTGTATCGCTTCGATTATCGCTTCGCTCCTCTTTCGCAATCGTCCCGATGAAGTCAAACTTATGCTCATCGACCCGAAAAAGGTCGATTTGCAACAATTCTCCGACATTCCGCATCTGGTGACGCCCATCATTGATGAAGTGAAGATCGCGATTGAAGCGTTGAAATGGACCGTCACGGAAATGGAACGGCGGTATGAAGTATTGAAACGGTTCAAGACCATCAATGTCAAAGATTATTATCGACGTCGCGGTGATGATCCGTCGTTTGAACCGATGCCGAGGCTCGTGGTCATTGTCGAAGAAGCATCGGACCTGTTGATCAGCGGCGGTAACGAAGTGGAAGACCATATCTTGAAACTGACTCAGAAATCACGTGCGGTGGGCATCCACTTGTTGCTGGCGACACAACGACCTTCGGCAGACATTCTGAAAGGATCCATCAAAGCCAACATTCCGACGAGATTCGCGTTCAAAGTGCCATCATCGACAGATTCCTCAGTCGTCCTGGATCAGACAGGCGCGGAAAAACTCTTGGGCAAAGGTGATATGTTGCTCAGTGAGAATGGCACATTACGCCGGCTTCAAGGCGCGTATCTTTCACCTGAAGAGATTGAAGAAATCACCGATTTCATCAAGAAACAAGCCTATCCGCAGTACCTCTTCACCCACGATACCTTGCAGGAACAAGCCAAAGCCGAACCGGAAATCGTCTTGGACGAGTTGTTTCCCGAAGTGGCGCGCTATGTGGTGTCTGAGGATCGCTGTTCGTTGAATAAGATTACTCAGGAGTTCGGTATCGGGTTCAATCGAGCGACACAAATCGTGTCGAGTTTGGAAATGCATGGCATCGTTTCGATGAATGCCGGAACGAAGCCCCGTGAAGTGCTCATCGGTTATGAGCGACTCGAGGAGATTTTGAATCACCTAAGCCACACGAAGGACTGAAATATGACTTTACCACTTGAAGATATACAGATGCAAGAAGCGAACGATCAACGTTTCATGCGACGATCCCGGATCCGCGCGTGTGTGTTTTTCGTTATGCTTGGGGCAATCTTATGGATGTGGTTCGCTTTTCGGGGGCAGCCCCTCTTCATGTTTAACTTGTTTGCATATGACCCCGACCTCACGCTTCGAGGACGGATTTTCCGATATATTGTGGTCTTTCTTTTGTGCGCTTCACTCCTATATCTCTTGTGGTTTTCTCTCTATTCGGTCGGGAGTGGCATATGGAAAAAACCACCGAAGGGACCGGCCATGGACCGGTTCAAAAAATACTACAACGCCTTTGACATTCTTTCGGTCATTCCTTTGTTTCTGGTTTGCTTCATCGCCATCAACGGATGGGTTCTGGGATTCGCTTACGTCGATGGCACATCGATGGAGCCGACGTATTCCGAAAATGATTTTACGATCATCAACCATGGGTTTCCGAGTTATGAGGCAGGAGATGTGGTCATCGTCAATCATGGTGAGAAGTTGATCAAACGTTTGATTGGGTTACCCGGAGACCACTTGGTCGTGGCGTTTGATGGCGTATATATCAATGATGAACTGATCGAGTCTACGGTCCGCATGGGGTATATTCCCTATGATGGCGTCATTCCCGACGGCTTCTATTTCGTGATGGGAGACAATCGGGCATTTTCGAACGACTCCCGTTATTTCGGACTGGTGTCCGAAAGCATGATGATGGGCGAGGTCATCTATCCCCAGCGTTGATTGATTCTGATTTAAGGAGGACGCGACATGGCGACAATTCAATGGTTTCCCGGCCACATGGCCAAAGCGCGGCGCGAAGTGGAAACAATCCTGCCGCTGATTGATATTGTCTATGAACTTCGCGATGCGCGGATTCCTTTTGCCTCGAGCAATCCGCTGATCGAAGAAATCACTACGGGGAAACCCCGATTAGTGGTCTTGAACAAAGCGGACCTCGCGGATGAACGCTTGACACAAAGGGCGATCGAGCAGTTGCGTCAAAAAGGCATCACTGCGATCTCCGTCAACTCACTTACGGGCAATCCTTTGGCTCAGGTCATGACTCAGACACGGATACTGCTTCAAAGCCTTGTCGAAAAAGAAACCCGGAGGGGTATGAAACCGAGACCTTTTCGTGGATTGGTCCTCGGAATTCCCAATGTCGGCAAATCTCAGTTCATAAACCGGCTTGCGAAGAAAGTCAAGGCTAAAACCGGAGATCGACCGGGGATCACGAAAACGCAGACCTATCTGAGAGCCGGGAAGGATTTGGAACTCATTGACAATCCGGGCATTCTTTGGCCAAGATTTGATGACCTTCAGGCCGGCAAGTTGTTGGCGTTGGTCGGTTCCATCAAGGATGAAGTCTATCCCAAGGATGTCGTCGTAGGATTCGGTATCGCGTTCTTACT
>JAQVTV010000143.1 GCA_028699855.1 Candidatus Izemoplasmatales bacterium
AATGGATTTAAGGTTGTTTTCCCGCGCTCCTTTGATGATAATTTGGTCCATTGAGCCTTCCTTCGGATCTATAAAGATCCCCCTTCGTTTCTATCTGATGTCGATTGATTATTCAGCAATGCCGAGAACTCCTCTTCATTGATGATTGGAATCCCCAGGGCTTGACCTTTTTCCAGTTTGGAGCCCGCTTCGCTTCCCGCAATGATCAAATCGGTTTTTTTCGATACGGAGCCAACGACGTTTCCGCCAAGGGCTTCGATTCTTTCCTTGGCTTCGCTGCGCGAAAAGCGTTCGAGCGTCCCGGTTAACACGATTGTCTTATTAGAAAACGCATGATCATGCACGCGTTTCGTCGCGCGCATCGCGACATTCAATCCCAACTCCTGCAGTTCGTCAAGCAATGCCACGTTTTTGGCATCCTTGAAATATGTGGTCAAACTCGTTGCGATGGCTTCTCCCACGTCGGGAATCATCCTGAGCGCATCGATATCCGCGTTCATCAAACTCTGCAAATCCGAATAATATTGACACACGACTTTGGCGATTTTTGCGCCGACATGACGAATGCCGAGACCGAAAAGCAACTTATCCAAAGAGTTGGCTTTGCTCGCTTCAATCGCATCAAGCAATTTATCCATGCTTTTAACCCCAAAGCCTTCGATTTCGACGATGTCCGCGTAATGGCGCTTGAGCTGAAAAATGTCCGAGATGGAGCTAACATACCCACGATTAAATAATTCTGTGAGTATCCTTTCTCCGAGACCTTCGATATTGTATGCATCCCGTGATGCAAAATGGATCAATCCCTCAAGATGTTTGCCCTCACAATCAGGATTCAGACAGTAATAGTCCGCTTCTCCCATTTTGCGCGTCAGAGGCATTTGACACTGAGGACAAGTCGTGATCATCGCAAAAGGAATCTCGTTTCCCGTGCGTTTCTCAGGAAGCGCTTTGATCACTTCAGGAATGATTTCTCCCGCTTTGCGGACGAGCACAACATCTTTGATATGGATATCGCGTTCCATGCAAAAATCTTCATTATGTAACGTTGCGCGCGATACCAAGGACCCTGAAATCATGACCGGGCGGAGTTCCGCCACGGGTTTGACAACGCCTGTTCGACCGATTTGAAAGGAAATGTCTTCCAAAACCGTTTCGACCTCAAGCGCTGGGAACTTATAGGCAATCGCCCATTTGGGGTATTTCGCAGTATATCCGATATGGTCATACAAATGATATTCGTTCACTTTGATGACGATACCATCTATTTCATAAGGCAGCTGCTCGCGCTTTGTTTCGATGTCCTCAATCACCCGAATCGCTTCATCGATGGTGGCCACACGTTGGGTCAAAGGATTGACATGAAAGCCCCATTCTCGAAGCAACATCAGCGATGCATAATGGTCGCTTGCCAAATTGCGATCCATCAGATAGTACATAAATACATCCAAATTCCGCTTCTTGACGAGTTTCGGATCGAGCTGCCTGATACTGCCGCTTGCGGCATTGCGCGGATTGCGAAACAATGCTTCTCCTTGACTTTCCTTCTCTTGATTCAACTTCATGAAAGCATCCTTGCTCATAAAGATTTCGCCGCGGACCTCCACCTCTCCCTTGTAAGGAATTGTCAAAGGAACGGAACGGATGGTCTTGATGTTTTCGGTGATATCTTCTCCCATCACACCGTCTCCGCGCGTTGCGCCGGATTGAAGATAGCCATTAGCATATCTCAGGGATACGGATAGTCCGTCGATTTTGAGTTCGACGGTGTATGAGTATTCTCTCACCTCTTGAGCGACTTTTTGATCGAAATCGCGAAGATCACCCTCGGAAAAAGCATTCGCCAAAGAAAGCATCGGCGTCGGATGAATGATTTTCACAAACCGTTCAAGAACTGCCCCGCCCACTCTCTGTGTCGGCGAATCCGGAGTTTGGTACTCTGGATGCAAGTGTTCCAGGTACTGTAATTCCTGCATCAGTTGATCATATTCCTGATCACTGACGGATGGATTATCCAACCCATAATATTCATAGTTATATCGTGCCAATAACGTTTTGATGGCTTCAATGCGTTCTTTGACATCCATTCCCTTATCTCTCCTTAGAAATGCTGGGGTGATCTTTCATCAATATCTTGATCCCATGGGGAGCTGAAAACGCAATAGTCGCCCGGTTGTCTTCAATATTGACGACGACGCCCAAACCAAATGCGCTATGCCGGATGCGATCACCGATCGTTAATCCCAGCTCCACCCGTTCGTATTCGGGGATCACATGGGTTGTAGAAGTGGGTGTCGTACGATTTGACGGTCGTTCAATAAGTGGTGCTTTCGGCTTGGCAAGTCCGGAGCGTTCGAGGCATTCCTCATCGATTTCCGACAGAAACTGTGAATCGCCGTTTTCTGCATAATGACCATATATGAACCGTTGTCTGGCGCTCGTCAAAATCGCATACTCCTTTGCGCGCGTCAAAGCGACATAGAAGAGCCGCCGTTCTTCTTCGACATCCAAGCGCTCGAACAAGCTTTGACTCGAAGGAAAAAGTGTTTGTTCGAGACAGGCGATGAAGACGATTTTGAACTCCGTCCCTTTCGCCGAATGTGCCGTCATCAGACTGACATACTCGTTATCTTCCAAGAGGGCCTCGGTATCTTCACGGAGTGCGATGTCTGTCAAAATCTCAATCAGCTTCTCATAATTGGTGATTCCTGTTTCATATCCTTTGATTTTCTCCAAAAGAACCGTTTTAAACTCGCGAAGATTGTCGATCCGGCGTTCGGCTTCAATTTTTCTTTCGCTGGTCAAGTCTTCGCTTTCCAACATCTTGAGATAACCGCTCGCCTCAAGGAGACGATCATATGTCTGCAATAAATTACATTCTTCCAAACCGGCCTGGATTTGTGTCAATGATCGTTTCAACGCTCTCAAGCGCTCCAAACCTTGGAGATTGACACCATTCACTTCATCGTCCAAAGCGTCCATCAATTTGAGATGGTGGTCTTTGGCATACACGCGCAAACGTTCAAAAGAGGTATCGCCGAATCCGCGTTTTGGCTCGTTGTATATTCTGGTAAACGCGTAATCATCGCCCTTATCGACCAATAGTCTGAGATAGGCGATCACATCCTTGATCTCCTTGCGTTTGTAAAACGATAGATTGCCGATGACTTTGTGAGGTACATTGTATTTCAGAAGCAGATCTTCGAATCTGCGACTCATCGCGTTGTTTCGATACAATACGGCCATATCGCGGTAATCATAACCCTGCTTATGAAACGTCTTGATCTTATTATAGATGTAATAGGCTTCTTCTTCGTCCGTTTGTGCCCGAAAATGGATGACTTTCTCGCCGGAGCCCAACTCGCTGAACAAGTCCTTGGGAATGCGATTGCGGTTATGCCGAATCAACGAATTCGCTGCGTCGAGGATGCGAGTACGTGAACGATAGTTCTGGTTCAAAATCACGCGATGATGACCGGGAAAATCTTTCATGAACTTGCGGATGTTATCGATATTTGAACCGCGAAACGCATAGATGCTTTGATCTTCGTCGCCTACAATGAAGATATTCTGATGATCCTTGGCAAGCGTATGGATCAACTCATATTGAATATCGTTGGTGTCTTGAAACTCGTCGACAAGAATATATCGAAACCACTCTTGATATTTTTTCAACACCAACGGGTATTCCCGGAAAAGCTTGAGTGGCAGAACCAGTAAATCCTGAAAATCCACGAGATCGTTCGCTTTGAGAAATGCACAGTAGTCGGGATAGATGATATCAAAGACATCCCGGATCGGTTGTGACAGAAATTTCGGGGTGTCGGGATCGGCTTTCGTCTTTTCGATGATCG
>JAQVTV010000009.1 GCA_028699855.1 Candidatus Izemoplasmatales bacterium
ATCCCAACGGAAGACTTGCTGACACTTTTGCGAAACCATAAAATTACCATTCCGACGTATGCTCATCGCTTTGTGTTAAGAGAAACCATACAACCAAAGGTCTTCCAATCGAAACTTTATGAGACTTACACCGATGAACAGAAATATCGTCTACGCGGTTTCAAGGATTATTCGTTGTACCTGCTCGAGAAACTGATTTCCGACTACAACCTCGACTTTGATGCCGCTAGATACAAAGAAACGCTGTTCAACCTGCTCTTTTTGAATCGCGAACTCTACGGTTTCAAGAACGCCTTCATCGATGATCTTGAAAAGCTCAAATACAAATACGCTGTCGATTTTGAAAAGATCAATTATCGCGACTTCATCACGCAGTTTCAAGACATCCTCTTTGAGCCCAAAGGGTATCTAGATGGCGTGAGTTTAAAAATTCTCAAGGATGTGCTGATTTTTTCGTGTACCTTGGGAGATTTGCGCGGTTTGGGTGAAAAGTATGGAGTCAAGGTGCCCCGGCGCATCAACAAAGGCCGACTCATCGAGATTCTCGCCGCACGATTCCGTCTGAGTGGAGAAGAAGCGGAACTGCTTAACGACAAATCGGTTCTCGAACTCGAAATATATGCCAAAGAAAAAGGCTTCAACATTTCCATCGACCTCAAGAAGAGCGACATGGTCGAATATATCATCTTCGAACTTGGACGCTATCATCAGGAAATGCAACGTGATCAGCATGATTACCAGATTCCGAAACCTACTGATCCCGACTCCGTGGAAATCGATGTGATGGAATTCGAGGGCAATGATCAGGACATTCCGGTCGTTGAACTGGAAGAAGAGGTTGAAGACGTGCCAGTGGTCGTCGAAGAAGATATCGATGAAATCTCGCCCGTTTCAGAACCCGCCGAAGAACCTGTTGAACAGCCACTTCCCGAACCGATCATCGAAGAAGAGCCCGCACCTGTGGAGCCTCCGGTCGAGAAGGTCGAACCGGCTCCTGTGGTTGAAACGCCGAAAAAAGCCGAACCCGTAAAGGAAACACTCATTCCCGAAGAATTTTCCGACCAGGAAAAAGAATTACTGGATGAAAAAATCAATTTGATCATCAAGAAATACCACAAACAAAAACGTCGTCGCCGTTTCTGGACCGCATTCACGATCATCTTCGCTGTCTTGGTTCTGGGTTTCGTCGGCTACTGCTATCTGTATTACACGGTCATTGATATTGGAAAACTGCCATTCAATATTCCTGTTTTTTGGCAATAATCAGGTGATTCTTCTTGAATAACATCGATCCTAGCCGTTATACCCCGATGATGCAACAATATCTTGAAATCAAAAAAGACTATACCGACTATATAGTCTTTTTTCGACTTGGAGACTTTTATGAAATGTTTTTCACCGATGCCATCCTCGCATCCAAGGAGTTGGAAATCGTACTCACGGGAAGAGATGCCGGTGTCAGTGAACGCGTTCCGATGTGCGGGGTTCCCTATCATGCGGCTGGATTATACATTGACAGACTCATCGAAAAGGGTTATAAAGTTGCGATCGTTGAGCAGGTCGAGGATCCAAGCCAGGCCAAAGGCATCGTCAAACGCGATGTCATCCAGCTTATCACACCGGGGACCATCATTGATCCATCAGCGCTCGATGAGCGACAGAACCATTTCATCGGTGCGTTGGCTGTTTCCAAAGGACTGGTTGACCTTGCCTACTGTGATTTGACAACGGGACAGAATCACATTGTGGCTATTCCTGATGATATCGATTTGGTATCGAGTGAGATCATGAATCTCAACCTTAGAGAATTGATCGTCTCAAGTGATTTCAATCGCAAGCAACTCGCGCGAACTTTAGAGCAATACCCCTTGACCTTGTCAGTATCGGATGAAGTCCATATCCCTGATTATTATCGTTCCCTCATACAAGACATCTATGATAAATACATGTTGCATGCCTTCGGTCGATTGATCAACTATTTGCTCAAGACACAGAAGCGCGAACTCATGCACTTGCAAAAGGTCGTCGTATTCGAATCCCGTCAATATTTGCGGATGGATCATCAGACAATCCGCAATCTGGAATTGATCGACACGATCCGCAGCCAACAACGTCAAGGCACATTATTATGGCTGTTGGATCATTGTGAAACCGCGATGGGATCGAGAATGCTCAAACAAAACATCTTGCGGCCGATGATCCATCGGGACAGGATCGTTGAACGTCACCAAACGGTCGAGGCATTCAACGAGCATTTTATCGTCCGCGAGGAAATCAGGAAACACCTGAGTCATATCTATGATCTCGAACGGATTATCGGTCGCGTGAGTTTCGGGACTGCCAATGCGAAGGACCTCGTGAATCTCTCGCGTTCACTTCGCCATGCGCCTGAGATTTTCGGTCTAATCCAGTCCACAAAACATCCCTCGATCATGCGACTCGCAGAATCGATTCATGATTTCACCTCCTTGACCGAACTGATTGACCAAGCGATTGTGGACGACCCACCTTTCACAATCAAGGAAGGCGGCATGATTCGCGCAGGATATTCAGCGGAACTCGATGAAATCCACTATCATTCGACGCATGGGAAAGAATGGCTTGAAGCATTCGAGACCGCGGAACGTGAACGCACCGGTATCCGCAAACTGAAAATCGGTTCGAACCGCGTATTCGGGTATTACATCGAGGTGACCAAGAGCCAAATCGATTTGGTTAAGCCCGAATTCGGGTACGAACGCAAACAGACGCTGGCCAATTCAGAACGTTTTATCACGGATGAACTCAAGCAAAAAGAAGCGATGATTCTCCATGCACTTGAATCGAGCATTGCCCTCGAGTATCAACTCTTTGTCGATATCCGCGATCGCGTCCGCGAGCAGATCCTAGAACTCCAAGCCTTGGCGAAGCGCCTCGCACTCATCGATATTCTCATCGCATTTTCCCGCGTGGCCATGGATTATCGATATGTCAGGCCCGAGATCATCGAAGAATCCAAGATGATGATTTATGAAGGTCGTCATCCGGTGGTCGAACGGATGTTGACGGAGACGACATTTGTCCCTAACGATCTGATGATGGACACCGCGACATCGATCCTTCTCATCACGGGACCCAATATGTCCGGGAAATCCACCTATATGCGTCAACTGGCACTCATCGTCATCATGTCGCAAATTGGTGCGTTTATCCCTGCAAGTCAAGCGTCTTTACCGATATTCGATCAGATATTCACACGCATTGGCGCACTGGACGATCTTGCCAAAGGACAATCGACATTCATGGTTGAAATGCTCGACGTCAATAACGCGTTGAAAAACGCCACCTCATCCAGTTTGATTCTTTATGATGAAATCGGCCGCGGGACGGCCACGTATGATGGTATGGCGCTCGCTCAGGCAATCATCGAATATCATCACCATAAGATCCGCGCCAAAACATTGTTCTCGACGCATTATCATGAGTTGACCTATCTGGAAGATCAACTTTCATCTCTACACAACGTCCATGTTCAGGCGCGCGAGGAGAAAGGTAATATCGTATTTCTTCATAAAGTCAAGGATGGACCCACGGATCGTTCCTACGGAATCCACGTGGCAAAACTCGCGCATATGCCCGCCGTTTTGATCAAGCGTGCGCGAGATATTTTGGAGGAACTCGAGAAAAATCACGGATATAACGTCGTGAAGCCGCAAACCATCGATTTGTTCAATTACGAGGAAGCGATTCAGAGCGAGACCGCGATACAAGATCATTACGCGTCCATCATCGAGCAAATCAAGGAAATCGATATTGCGGAAATGACACCGATGAAGGCCATCAATATTCTCGCGTCCATCATCGAAAGAATCCATAAGCAATCGTAAAAATCCATGAGAAAGAGGTAAGTTCATGGGAAAAATCATGCAACTCGAACCCAGACTCCAAAATATGATCGCAGCCGGCGAAGTCGTTGAACGTTTAGCTAATGTCGTCAAAGAATTGGTGGAAAACGCCATCGATGCCGAGGCCACGATGATCGATATTGCTCTTGAAGAGTCGGGATTCAAAAAAATCGTGGTCCAGGACAATGGCAGCGGCATGGATGAGGCAGATGCCTCAGCGTGTTTCAATCGCCACGCGACATCAAAGATCCGTAGCGAATATGACTTGTTTCACATCCATTCATTGGGTTTTCGCGGTGAAGCGCTTCCGGCAATTGCATCTGTGTCTCACGTGGTGCTGACCACAACCCAAAGCGACGGAGCTGCTATTCAAATCATCTATCAAGACGGCCGTTTGATTGACAAAACATCAACATCCGCCAAAAAAGGTACACGGGTCGAGGTGTCGCGTCTCTTTTATCATACACCCGCCCGATACAAATACCTGAAATCGCCTCAGACAGAACTCGGAGAGATCCTGTCGTTGGTCAATGCGTACGCCATCGGTCATCCAAAGATCGCCTTTTCCATCATGAATAACGGAAAATCGTATTTTCATACTTCCGGATCTGGAGATATGCGCGAGATCTTCGCACGCATTTACGGACTTGAAGTGGCAAAATCCATGCAATTTTTCTCAGGCAGTAATCGTGATTATCGGATATCCGGATACGCGGCATCCCCGTTGGAAAATCGGGCGAGCCGCAAATATATGAGCATCTTTGTGAACCATCGCGTCATCAAAAACTATCCGCTGACGCAAGTGTTTGAACGCGCTTATCATCAGAAACTTCCGATCAAGCGGTATCCGATTGTCCATTTGGATATCGAGGTCGATCCGCAATTGATCGATGTCAACGTTCATCCCAACAAATTAGAAATCAAATTTTCTGAAATCGAATCACTCCACGCTTTGATATATTCCTCGATTTCGAACTTGTTCGTTTCCTACCGCATCACCGAGACCGCGCATCTCGCAAATGAAGGCTCCGATCATCCAAAGCAGGAACGTTATTTCAACCAAACGTTACTGGAGACTGATCCAAAGGATTTTGACACCTTTACGGAGCGTTTTGAAGTCAGAGATGCACAAGATGCGAGAGAACTCGCATATATCGGTCAACTACACGGCACCTATCTCATCTTTCAAAACAGTGAAGGTATGTGGCTGATCGATCAACACGCGGCAGCGGAACGGATTCGCTACGAGTTATATCGGAAAGCCATGTCGCTTCCGATGAAGACGGTGTATGACTTGCTCATCCCGCTGGAGGTGTCGTTCAAAGACGACATCGCCATCCACATAGACACCGATTTTCGCAAGCGCCTTGAAGTCTGGGGTGTCACATTGGTTCCTATGGAGGGCGCAGAGTCGCGCTTTCAAGTGCTTCAAATCCCCAGTTGGTTTGCTCAAGGGCAAGAAATCGCGTTTGTCGAAGAAATGGTGATGTATCTGCTGGACCATCAATCGATGGATCCTGGCGCGTTGCAAGACGAAATCGCGATCTTGCTGGCATGCAAGAGATCTATCAAGGCCAACCAATATGTCGATTCCCGTGAAGCCTATTCTCTGGTAAGCCAACTCGAGTTATGTACAAACCCCGATACGTGTCCTCATGGACGCCCCATCCGCGTGATGTTTCGCTTGAAAGATATCGAGAAATGGTTCAAGAGGGCCGAGTGATGATCCCGATTCTATCGATCGTGGGGCCGACAGCGACCGGAAAAAGCGAAGTCGGAATCGTTCTTGCCCAAGCATTCAACGGCGAGATCATTTCTGCAGACGCATTTCAGTTTTATCATGGACTCGATATCGCCACTGCGAAAATACCGCTCGACGCGCAACAATCCATTCCTCATCACCTGCTCGACATATTGGATCCGAATGACGATTTCTCCGTCTATCAGTTTCAAAAATGCGTGCACGCGAAAATCGATGAACTCCGTGAACGCGGGAAAACACCGATTCTTGTCGGAGGATCGGGATTGTATCTCAAGGCCGTGTTGTATGACTATCGATTCATCGGCCCGAAACGTCGTGATGATCACCCCTATGTGCGGTTATCAAACGAGGAATTATATGAACTCCTCAGACAAAGAGCACCCGAAGCATCCAGCGACATTCATCCTAATCAACGCCGCAGGATCTTGAGATGTCTGGAGATAATCGATTCTACCGGCCAGTTGAATCCGGAATCAGATGTCATCCCCTCCGAGCTTCATCCGCTCATCATCGGTCTGGAGATGGAACGCCCTGTTCTCTATCAACGGATCGAAAAACGCGTCGATACGATGCTTGATATGGGGTTGCTTGCCGAAGCGCACATGGTATATACGGAATACCGCCATACCCAAGTCGCTCAAGCCATTGGGTATAAGGAGTTTTTCCCTTACTTCGAAGGAGATATTCGGCTTGAAGAAGCCATTCGTTTGGTGAAACAACACTCACGGAATTATGCCAAAAGACAAATGACATGGTTCAAGAATCAGATGGATGTCCATTGGTTTTTGAGAGATGCAGACCAACTTGAGCGTTCACAAAAACAAGTCATCGACTTTGTGAAGGATTTCTATAAATAACACAATAAAAAAGGGTTCACATCGGTATGTGAACCCTTGAAAATATCATCGTCTCACTTAAGTGGGAATGTCCATGTATCCAATCCGCCTTTGAGGACGTAGATGGGGCGATAGCCTTTGCGGATGAGTTTCTTCGCCACGCTACGAACGAGCCCGCTACCTGTTTTGTCATAAAGAAATACGGCTTGGTCGCGACGGATCTTGCTTAAGGATTGAAACAAGGAGCGTTTAGGAAAATTGCGACTGCCATTGATGCGCTCACTCGAAAAATCATTTTCACCGCGAAGATCGAGCAATTGTCCTTTGCGCATGTTGAGTCTGAATTCCTCAGCATCGAGCATGACGATTTGCGTATAATCGTGGCGTCGGCGCATAGAAATCAAAATACCTACCAAGAGACCAATACCTATGGGCAATACCCATTCCCAAACTGCTAGAAACATCCATTATCACCTCAAAAAAGACACTCTATTCATTATAGTAGAGATGAATTGTGTTGTCAACCACCGAAAACTATAATATAATAGACGTGAAATATTTCTACCCTTAACATTCTTTGGAGGATCCAATGATTAGCACGAATGACTTTAGAACAGGTGTCACGATCGAATATGAAGGAAATATCTATTCGATCATCGAATTTCAACATGTCAAGCCAGGAAAAGGGAGTGCATTTGTCCGAACGAGGTTGCGCAACCTCCGGACCCAGGCCGTAATCGATAAAACGTTCAATGCCGGTATCAGCATCCAAACCGCGCAAATCGATAAATCACAGATGCAGTATCTATACGCTTCGGGGGATATCCATGTCTTCATGAACAACGATACCTACGAACAAGTGGAAATCCATCAAAGTCAAATCGAAAATGAACTCATGTATTTGACGGAAGGCATGTCCATCAACATCATCAGCTTCGAACATGAAATCCTCGGCCTCGAATTGCCGGACAAAGTCGTGCTCGAAGTCGTCGAGACCGCAGGGGGTGCGAAAGGAAATACCGCATCGAACGCCACTAAAGAAGCCATGACCAACACGGGTTTGAAGCTACTAGTGCCTCTGTTTATCGAAACAGGAGAAAAAATTGTTGTATCTACATCGACGGGTAAATATGATACCCGAGCGAAATAGTTGATTCATTACAGGGAGTGATGTATTCTTGGAACCCAGCGAAATACCGCTGATGATCTTAAGCGTTATCTTTCAACCGGGCCTTTTGGTCCTGATGCTTGTGCTCATTGTCACATCCGCATTATTCTCGATGACAGAGATGGCATACTCTGCCGTAGGGAAAGTCCGTTTGAAAACATTGATCGAACAAAATGTCAAAGGATCTAAGAAAGCCTACTGGATTGTAGAAAATTTCGATCGTACGTTGACAACTTTGTTGGTGGGCAATAACTTAGCGAATGTTGCTTTGACGACGGTCAGCGTCTTGTTTTTTTCCGGGCTGTTGCGCAGTTTGCCTAACTCCGATACACTGATCACGATTATCAATACGGTGGTCATCACGATTATTGTGCTCATTTTCGGTGAGATTCTACCCAAAAGTTTGGCAAAAACCCATCCGGAACGCGTCAGCCTTTTCTTTAGCGGATTGATCTATTTTCTGATCAAAATCCTCACACCCATCACCTATCCGTTTCGCGTTTTGAATCGCAGAGTCATCCGCCAAGATGGCGAAGGACGTCCGACGGTCACGGAAAGCGAACTTGAAACCATCATTGATACGATGGAGGAAGAGGGGTCTATCGACGAAGAAGAAGCCGATATGTTGCAAAAGGTGCTCGACCTTAGCGAGATTACGGTCGAAGAGATCATGACTCCGCGTGTTGATATGATCGCGATCGACATCCAAGCAAGCGTGAATCAAATTCGCGATATCTTTTTCAAAAGCAAGTTTTCTCGGATTCCCGTCTATGATGGAAACTCCGATAATATCATCGGGATTCTTTCGGAACGCGATTTTTATACCAAGTTGATTAAAGGCCAGAACATCAATATTAAAAAGTTGTTGCGAAAGGCCATTTTCGTTCCATCCACGAGTAAAGTGGACGCCTTGATCGAACTCCTGCAAATGGAGAACTCGCATATTGCGATCGTCATCGATGAATATGGCGGGGTAGATGGCTTGGTAACGATGGAGGATGCACTCGAAGAGTTGGTCGGAGAAATCTATGATGAACACGACGACGTGACCGAAGCGATACTGCAAAAAGACGAGAACCATTATCTCATCAATGCCGAAATCGATCTCAAAGTCTTGTTTGAAGACTTGAATTTAGGTGAAACACCTTTATCGGATTCGACATCTCTCGGAGGCTGGTTGTTTGAGAAGTTTCAAGATATTCCCGATGTCGGAGAAAAATACCAATATGAACTATCAGTGAATCAGGTCTACGACGAACTGAGCGAACTCGTGAGCGAAGATAAAGAAATCCTGACCTTTACCATCCTCAAAGTCAAGAAAAGGCGGATCAAATCCGTTCTTCTCAAAGTTGAACTCCAGTCATATCAACCGTTTGTTCGTGAAGATTAATGAGGCATGAGGGTAGGAGGACCTATCCTCATGTTTTTGTAGGAAAGGAGGGAGCACATGGAGCGATTGCAAAAAATCCTGCAGAAAGCAGGCGTGGCATCCCGGCGAAAAGCCGAAGTGTGGATTGCGGAAGGAAAAGTGTCGGTAGACGGTGTCGTAGTCACGGATCTCGGTGTCAAAGTCTCGCCCCAGGCAGAAGTGCGCGTAATGGGGGAATTGCTGAAGCGCGAGGCGATGGTCTATTATATTTTAAATAAACCTCCCGGCTATGTCTCAACCACGTCGGATCCGTTGGGTCGGAAGACATTGATGGATTTGATACCTGTCCAGCAACGGATTTTTCCTGTCGGACGTTTGGACTATGATACGAGCGGTTTGGTTTTGTTGACGAATGACGGGGACTTCATGAATCGTCTCCTTCATCCTCGATATAAGATCGAGAAGGAATATCATGTCAAAGTTGAAGGCCTATTGCGCAAAGAAGAATCGCAACGATTGACACGGGGGATGGATCTGGGCGATTTCGTCAGTCAACCCGCAAAAATCATCGAAGTGCGTTATGATGATAAAAAAGTCAACACTTACGTCAAAATCATCATCACCGAGGGTAAATACCATCAAATCAAACGGATGTTTGAAGCAATCAACCATCCCATACTCAAGTTGAAGCGATATCGATTGGGAAATATCACCATTGAAGATTTGGGGATAGGTCAGTATCGGGCGCTAAAACCTCATGAATTAAAGTTGATATGGAATTTATCCGCCTTTGGAAAAGACGGAAAAAACGACTAAAAACCGCTTTGATTTCGTCAAAGTTGTGATATAATGTAATGAGTTGAGAGGCGATAGGATGAGATACCATCATTTGGCGATTGACGGTCCTGCAGGCGCGGGAAAGTCGACGGTTGCCAAACTCGTGGCAAAGAAACTCCACTACATCTACATTGATACCGGTGCGATGTATCGTGCCACAACGTATAAGGCTCTGAAACTGGGTATCGATCTTGACAAACCCCAAGCCTTTGATTTTTTAGATGAAACATCCATGACGTTCAAGGATGGCATCCTTTACATGGATGGGGTTGAGATGACCGATACCATTCGTTCGCGTGAGGTATCCAATCATGTTTCGCTCGTTTCAAGCCACATCCCTGTTCGCAACAAGCTTGTCGCCCTCCAGCAAAAAATCGCAAAGCATCACAACGTCGTGATGGACGGCAGAGACATCGGAACCGTAGTGTTGCCGCAAGCAGACTTGAAGATATTTATGACTGCCACGGTGGATGAGCGCGCAAAACGGCGCCATGAGGAAAACCTTGCCTTAGGGTATCCGAGCGACTATGATACACTTGTGGCGGAAATCAAACGTCGTGACGGTATCGATTCATCCCGTGAATACAATCCGCTACGTCAAGCAGAAGATGCGATTCTGCTCGATACATCCCATATGGATATCGAAGAAGTTGCAAATACAGTATATACGATGTTTTTAAATGCTATCAAGACGAATAGGAGCAAGCAGATGGAACACAAGATCGAAGAAATGCCTGTAGTAAACACCCCCAGAGTCGGCGACATATTGAAGGGGACAGTCATCAAAGTCACAGACGAGGAAGTACTTGTCGATGTGGGTTATATGTTTGAAGGGACGATCTATCGTGATCACCTGACGAACAAAAAACTTTCCAGTGCGAAGGATTTTGTCTCCGAAGGGGATGAGATCGAAGTGCAAGTGACAAAAATCGCCCACGGAGATTCCAATAATATCTTGTTGTTATCTAGAAAAGACATCGAGAGAAAAGCGGTTCAAAAAGAATTCCGTTCGCAACTCGAGATCGACAAGGATGTCACCGCTCGTGTCAAGAAAGATGTGAGAGGCGGTTTACTCCTCGATTTTCACGCCATCGAACTCTTTTTGCCCGACTCCTTGATCAGCCTCAATCCCTTAACACCGGAAATGAAGACCGAGCTCGTCGGAACGGACATCGATGTACGTATCATTGATATTCGCAAAGATCGCAATCGTGATAAGATCATCGTCAATCGCAAGCAGTTGTTGTTCGAACACATCAAGCAAGCCGAGAAAGAGGCGCTTGATGCCGTGAACGTCGGAGATGTCGTCACAGGCAAAGTCGTCCGTATCGTCGATTTTGGTGCATTTGTCCAACTCTCACCGGTCATCGAAGGCCTGTTGCACATCAGTGAGGTCTCTCATTACCACATCAAAGATGTGAAAGAATTATTGTCTGTCGATCAGGAAATCACCGTCAAAGTCATCAAAAAATCCGGAAAACGGATTTCGCTCTCAAAAAAAGCGCTTGAAGAGAAACCTTGGGACCTGTTTCTGCAAAAGTATAAAGTCGGAGACAAAGTCAAAGGCATCGTCGTCAAGAAGATGCAATTTGGCATGCTTCTAGAAGTCGAACGCCAAGTATCGGGTCTATTGAACCGTTCGGATTACTCATGGGACCCACAGGACAACCTCGCCGGACGCGTTCAAATCGGTGATGAAATCGAAGTAGAGATCACAAGTATTTCTCGGGAAAAACGCCAATTCACGCTATCGAAGAAACATCTTGAATACAATCCCTGGGCCGATCTCAAGCTCAAAGTGGGTGAACTCGTTTCAGCCACGGTCAAACAGATCGAGGAAAAGGGTGCCGTCATGGAAGTCCATGGCGTCGAAGCATTTTTGCCCATTCGCGAAATCTCTGAGGATCGCATCAACCGCGTCGAGGATGTGCTAAAGCTCAAAGATGTCCATACCGTGGAAGTCACAGCCTTCTTCCCCAGAGAATGGCAGATGACCGTGTCCTTAAAGAAGGTTCACGAGAAAAAAGAACGCCGCGATTACGAAGCCCAGCTCAAAGACAATGTCTCAGCGAGCCAAACGATGGCGGATCAACTCATGGAATTGATGAACAAATCAAAAAAATAGAAACAAGGTGATCATTGATGATGCCGAAAGTTGCAATTGTCGGCAGACCCAATGTCGGCAAGTCCACCATCTTCAACCGAATTATCGGCGACCGCATTGCGATAACCGACGATCAACCCGGAGCGACGAGAGATCGAATTTACGGTCATGCCACATGGCTCAGCCACACGTTTTCCCTTATTGACACAGGGGGCATCGAATTAAGCGATGCACCCTTTTTGTCTCAAATCAAAGCCCAGGCGGAACTTGCTATCAGCGAAAGCGACCTTGTGCTTTTTGTTTGCGATGTCCAGGGAGGTATCCATCCGGACGACCAATTGGTCATGAAACTCTTGTTTGCCGCTGAAAAGCCGGTCATCGTCGTGGTGAATAAAGCAGACAACGAAACCCTTCAATCCCGCTTCTATGAGTTTTACGAACTGGGAGCGGAACACGTGATAGCCGTGTCTGCGAGCCATGGAATCGGTTTTGGCGATTTGCTCGATCGCATCGTCGATCTGCTTCCGGAAAAGACAGAAGAACCTTATGCAGAAGATACGATCCGTATCGCGATCATCGGACGGCCGAATGTCGGAAAATCAACCTTGACAAATGCGATCCTGGGTTTTGAACGCGTCATCACAAGTGCTGAATCCGGCACGACCACGGATTCGATCGATACCTTGTTTCAACGCGACGGAAAAGAATATGTCGTCATCGACACCGCGGGAATCCGCAAACGTGGCAAGGTCTTCGAAGGGATTGAGAAATACAGCGTCCTCAGGGCGATGCAAGCCATCGAACGGAGTGACGTATGTCTTCTTGTTTTGGATGCATCCACGGGAATCCAAGAACAGGACAAACATATCGCGGGCTATGCATTGGAAAATGACAAAGCGTTGATTCTCGTGTTCAATAAATACGATCAAATTCCGAAAACCAATGAAACGATGTCGGAATGGACCCGGAAAATCCGTCAGGAATTTCCATTTCTATCTTATGTGCCCATCGCCTTCATATCCGCTTTGACCGCATCGCGAATTCCCACTCTTTTTCCATTGATCGACAAAGTGTATGAAAACTATTCCCGTCGTGTCCAAACCGCTGCCTTGAATGAAGTCATCACGGAGGCGATGTTGCTTAATCCCCCTAAAATACACAACCAACACCTCTTAAAAGTATACTATACAACGCAAGTGACATCGAAGTGCCCGACCTTCATCCTTTTCGTGAATTACGCGAAATCCATCCATTTTTCCTATCAACGCTATTTGGAAAATCGATTGCGTGAGCGTTTTGATTTTGAAGGAACACCGATAAAATTGATACTGAGAAACCGCGAATAATCGCAATTTTTATGAAAAATCCCCATTTTTTTAGACTTCTACTTGCATTTTGGTCACCTAAAACTTATAATGACATCAAGAAATGAAATAAGGAGGATATTATAAATGAACAAATCTGAACTTGTAGCACGCATTTCCGAATTATCAGATCTCACAAAGAAAGATGCTGAAGTAGCACTCAACTCGACGATTCTTGCGATTCAGGAAGCTTTGGTCAAAGGAGAAAAAGTCATTCTCACCGGCTTTGGAACTTTTGAAGTCAAAGTACGCAAAGCACGTAGCGGTCATGATCCAAGAACGAAACAACCGATTGAAATCCCTGCACTCAAGGCACCGACTTTCAAAGCCGGCAAAGTACTTAAAGATTCCGTAAGATAACGTTTCATCCCCGAATAAAACAAGCCGGCAGACGCGTCTGCCGGCTTTGATTATAGATGAATGAACTAGAGTGTTCCCCCGGTGATCATGAAATAGTAGATGAGGAACGATATCAGATTGTTGATGACATGGACACCGATGGGAACAAAGATGTTTTTGTTGGCCCTCAGATAGATGATTCCAAAGACCATACCCATCATGACATATGGAATAGCTTGGATGTAATCGCTGAATGATACGACGTGCATGATACCAAAAATAAGTCCGCTGATGATCACGGCGGCGACGTTGCCAAAACGCCCATGAAAGAAGTTGAAGATGACTTTTCGAAAGATGAGTTCCTCCACAAGTGGCGTAAAGATGCACAGCAGGAAAAAGAGGGCAATCAATGTCAAGGGTTCAGGAGAAAACAATGAAGCGATTACTTGTTCATTTTGCGAATCAGAAGTGACATTCAAGACATAATCCATGAATAATTGTGATAAATACAACGCGACATAGACCATGATGAAGCCGCTGATGATCATCCCGATGTGCGTTCCTAACTTCTGACGGAACGCGATGAAATCGCGTTTGAGGGCGCGTTTGTCGATTATGATGAAAATGAATCCGGTGATCGCCATTTGCATTAAGTTCATGGCGATATAGAAGAAGTTCGTTTCATCGATGCCGTAGGTCGCCTCATAAGAAAAATATGATTCATCGCCAAACAACTGATCATCGATGATGAAAACGTCATTTGCTGCGACGTTTTCCATAAATACTTGATGCGAATAGAAGACTTTATCCTGTGCGTCTTTGAAATCGAATCTCACCCATACACGAGGGATGGTCACAGTGTTTGTGTTGCGGATTCTGCCACTGATATTCACCTGATAATCATAAATATCATCCACGATCGGCACGAGTTCTGCGTTGAGCACACTCTCGACGGTTAGATTCTCGATAATGGTATCTGCATCGGCAAAACGGACTTGAAAGTATAAGTAGGAGAATAGGGTCACCAAGAACATGATCCCGACATAGACGAGAATTAGAGTTCGATTCGCTCGTTGTTCGTTGTGGAGATCCTGGATATCGTTTTGTGGATCGGATGCGGTTTTCTGAGGTTGGAAAAAAATGTCATCATCTTTTTTGAACAGATCATCGAAATCACTCATGGAAACACCTCTATCATATGAGAATTGTACATCATTCATTATAAAGCAATGAACACAAAAATGAAAGAAATAAATCACCATTGCCATATCGGTGACGCAATTGTGCGTCTGATACATCAGAAAATCATATGGATTTTTTGGTGATGCGGCGCTAAAATGGATGAAATATGATATACTTGTGTTTAGGTGAAATCATGGAAAAAATCTTGATCGCATCATATAATCATGACAAAATTAGAGAGTACCATCAGTTGCTTGAACCCTTGAATTATGAAGTGTGTTCCCTAGATCAGTTTCCAGGGCTGACCGATGTTCAAGAGACCGGAAATTCATTCGAAGAAAACGCATTATTGAAGGCTCAAGCCTATGCTCACCTGGGATTACTGACTATCGGCGATGACTCCGGGCTTGAAGTTGCGGCATTGAACGGCCTTCAGGCGTACATTCACGCCGTTTTTCTGATGAAGCCACCTATGAAGCGAATAACCGCTTGCTGCTTGAGAAAATGAACGGCGTCAACCAACGCCAAGCACGATTTGTGTGCG
>JAQVTV010000144.1 GCA_028699855.1 Candidatus Izemoplasmatales bacterium
ACCGCCATCGGTTTCTCGAGAAAAATATGATAACCTATGGCCATCGCCATCATAGCCGGCTCCACATGCATATGATCCTGCGTGCAGATGAAACAACAATCGGCGATACGTCCCAAATCCAGGAGTTCATCATAACCGGAAAACTGCCGATTCGGCGGAATGTCATGTTGCATCGAGAAATAGGCCCGTCGCATCGGATCGGGCTCGGCAACAGACACAAATTTGATATCATGAGGATGATTCAGCGCATAAGCCCCATAAACACCGATTCCCCGGGCTCCCGCACCGATTAATACCGCTTCGATCAAGGATGCATCACCTACTTAATGATTATTTTAACATAAAACCGGCAAAAAATGATTTGAAGCAAAAAAAACCGGGTGTCCACCCGGATTATTCTTGTTTAAGGATTGACCCGATTCGGACCGCGGTATAAGAAAGTCACATCGCGAATGCTATCTTGATCAAACAATCGCATCAAGAAGCGGGTGAGTCCATATCCATATCCCCCATGAGGCGGAATGCCAAAGCGGAAAAAGTTCAAATAGAAGTCGATCGATTCGAGCGACAGCCCTTTTTCGACAGCTTGCTTTTCCAAATACTCGATGCGATGCTCGCGCTGCGCCCCGGTTGTGATTTCAATGCCTCGATACAACAGGTCAAAACTCTTCGTCAGACCATCATCGGAAAGCATATGGTAGAACGGACGAGCCGCAAACGGATAGTTGATGATGAAAACATAGTCGGAGCCCAGTTTCTTCGCTGCGTACAGTCCGATCAACTCTTCTTCACGGCGATCGAAATCATGTTCTTTTTCCCCTTGGTACTTGTATTCTTCCTGGATGATGCGTTTCGCTTCATAAAATGGAATGCGGGGAAAATCAGGGAGATCATCCTTGATTTCGGCTTTGAACAGACGTAGATACTCATCGCCGATCGTTGCTTTCAGTCGTTTCATGACGTGTTTGCACACCGCTTCTTCCATGTCCATCACATCATGGTGGGACTCAATCCAGCTCATCTCACAGTCGATACTGGTGAACTCCGTCGCGTGATATGCCGTATGCGAGTTTTCTGCGCGGAATGCCGGGGCGATCTCAAAAACATTGTTAAAGCCGGCGGCCATCGCCATCTGCTTGTAAAACTGAGGCGATTGAGCCAGAAAAACCGTCTTCCCGAAATAATCCAACTTGAAGACTTCAGCTCCGGATTCGGAAGCGGTACCCAATATTTTCGGAGAATGGATTTCGACAAAGTGATTGGAAAGCCAATATTCTCGCATGGCCATTTCGGCGATCGTTTGCGCTTTGAATATCAAATAGTTCTCTTCACGACGCAAATCGAGAAAACGATTGTCCAAACGTAATTCCTTGTTGGATTGATTGGTGTAATCCAAAATGTCGATCGGGAGTTCTTCTTGAGACACACTGGTCACTTCGAGTGAGGAAGGAATGAGTTCCATCCCCCGAAGTTTGACATTCGGGCGCTCATACAAAATTCCTCTGACCTTGATCGTGCTTTCCTTCGTCAGTTGAGATACGATCTCATTCATCGTTTGCATTTCGGGATTCTTCTCGAGTGTCACCTGGACTTTGCCCGATGAATCACGAATCACGACGAATTGAACATATTGCAAATCGCGGATTTTGTCCACAAATCCGTGCAAGGTGATTTCTTGTCCATAGAAATTCGGGAGTTCGGAAAAATAGATTTTATTCATAGTGTACGCTCCTCATTGATTGGAAGTATTATACCATAGCCCCTAAGAATATTCAATCACGAACAACGACATTCACCCGAAAAATGGCCCAAAAATAAGCGTCCTAAGACGCTTATTTCTCGGCTTATTCCTTGGGTTCATGCACGACAACCTGTGGAAAGGGAATCTCGATGTGGTTTTCGTCCAGAATATTTTTGATAATCCGTCGCATCTGTCGTTCCACGCCATAGTGTTGTTCCGTCAGCGTCTTGGCAGTCACGCGGATATCGACACTGCTCGACCCCAAGTTGATGACACCCACCACTTGCGGGTCATCGGTGATCTGTGGCAATTCTTCACGAATTTTCGGTAACTCTCTTTGTAACAGCTGAATGGTATCATTCACGTTTTCGTGATAGGCGATTCCGAAGTCGACAATAGCGACTGAAGGATTCCGTGAAAAATTCGATACATTCGTGATGGACCCGTTGGCCAGAATCTTGACCTCTCCGCGCCAATTGCGAATCCGTGTCGTCTTGAGCCCGATATCGGTGACTTCACCCTTAAAACCGCCCACCTCGATGATATCCCCCACATCGAAGTGTTGTTCAAAGATGATGAACACACCGGCAATCAAGTCATTGATGAATTTCTGCGCTCCCAATCCGATGACGAGCCCCATGATTCCCAAACCGGCTAAAGCAGGTCCGATATTGACTCCCCACATGGAAAGAATGATCAAGATCTCCAAAATGCCAACGATGTATTTGATGATACTATGAGTCACTTTTGCCAACGTCTTCTTGCGTTTCTGTGTCGGTCCTGGCTTTTTACCCACTCGAATCATGGCCAGTTTGGCAAGTTTTAACACCGCCATCGCGATAAAGATGACAATCACAGAACCAATGATCGCGCCGATTTTTTCCAATAGAAATACTTCAATATCCGCGATCAAATCGCTCGTGATAAGCGAAAAATCATACTTCATCAAAAGCAATATTCCAATGATTCCTCCCACAAAAAGCAGAAAATCAAGCACATACAAAAGTACGATACGCCAATGCTTGACGGTTTCCTCGTTGTTTTTGACCCATCGACGTTGAAAGAAAAAGAATGCCAGCAACGACGCGGCTATCAATACCGCTAAACCTATATTGACGAAAAACGGTATCTTTAACATGATTACCATCCGAAAACCACCTCCAAGAATACGTCCATTATAGCATAAACATGGTCTTTTGGGCAACGAAACACGTGTGATTTCATTCATGATGTTCCGACAAACGTCGCTATTTCTTCTCCCAAAGATATCATTCAAAAAGATTGTCTAAAGAAAAACATCATATCAACGTGCATGATGATTCTTGAAGCAGATCCGAGCGATCCAATCCCCAAAAAGATCTACCCCTGAAGACAATGGAATGTTTTTTTGCAAACAAAAGTCTGATAGCATGCTGTGTCAGACTTTTGTTACTCATGTGGTGATGATCAAATCTAACCTGCTGGTTACTTCTTCGCTAAATCTTCTTTTTTGACTTTCTTCAAGTATTCGAGTACAACTGAATGATAGCGATAGCCAAAGTATCCTAGTGGTATCAAGAGAATGATCAGGAGCCACCATGCCCACGAACCACTGCTCGTATCATAAATAATTGAATAGGTTGAGAAACGATCGGTCTCAAACGTTAAGGTGTTGTTTTCCTCATCGTGTTCGGTTTCAAGGATATCCAATATTCCACTGTGAATGCGAATCACTCGATAATTTGTATGTCCCAGATCATCTTGTGGAATCGCTATGGTAATTCGGACGGGTTGCGTGAGGTTTGAGACAAGTACATCAGATTCTCCTTGAACTCGTAAAATGAGTTTGATGTCGATAAATCGGGCTGATTCACTGCGTTTGATCAAATCACTCACCATTTGAGTATCAGAAGGATCAACCTCTACAGCTTCTTTCAATTCTACATTGAAGATAATTTCTACTTCTTTATTTTCGATTAACTCCGGTGAAATACTGCTTGAAAGTCCCCCAGCTCCGACATTCAAGGTCTCATCGAATTGGATAGTTTCTTTTAACCAATATGCTTCAATGATAACATTTTCAGATGGCATTTGACTTGGAATCACTTGT
>JAQVTV010000145.1 GCA_028699855.1 Candidatus Izemoplasmatales bacterium
GACGAGCTGGACGACGATGAACTTGGTGACATCCTTGATTCGCAAATCTTGCGCGACACGATCATCAACAAACTGATCGAATTCGGAACTCCGGAAGAAGGAACCGAAGCCATGCTGATCGTATCGCTGGCAGCCGACGATCCGCGCTGGGATGACGAGATTCGCAACTTCATCAAAGCCATCAAAGTCGTTTTGGGCGACCCGATCGATTTGAACAACATCAGTGTTGATCCAAACGTTCTGAAGGATCTCTCCAATGACCGCGGCGGTGCCGACGATGAAGTCGGAACCATTCTAAAATCCATCATCATTACCGATACCATCATTGATAAGATTATCGGATTGGGAGAAGGTGTATCGACTTCCCTGATCATTAACCTGACTCAGGATGATCCGGCTTGGCGAGACACCGAGACCGAGGACGGCGAAATCCGAAAACTCATCCGGGCCATTCAAATCATCTTCAGCGACCCAACATCGGACTTAAACAATCCGAACATTGATCCAAACGTCATCTTGAATCTGACCGACGGAACCACGGATACCAACGGCGACTCGGTCGTTGACGAACTGGACAGCGATGAGATCGGCGAGATCCTGGCTTCTCAGATCGCTTCGGACTCCATGATCAAAGTACTGTATGATCTGGGACAAGGCGATGCTCCGGCTTTGGTCATCAATCTGACTTTGACGGATGCCCGCTGGTACGATGACGAAGCCAGTGACGGCGAACTGCGTAATTTCATTCGCGCCGTAAAAGTCGTTTTGGGCGACCCAATCGATTTGAACAACATCAACGTAAATCCGAACATCCTCAAAGATCTGACCAATGATCGAGGGGGAGTCGATGATGAAGTCGGAACCATTCTGAAATCCATCATCATAACCGATACCATCATCAAAGAAATCGTTGGTCTGGGCGGAGACACCAGCTCGCTGGTGATCAATCTGACCCAGGAGGACGCAAGATGGCGCGACACGGAAACCGAAGACGGCGAGATCCGAAAACTCATTCGAGCCATTCAAATCATCTTTAGCGATCCAACTTCGGACTTAAACAATCCAAGCATTGATCCGAACGTCATTCTTAATCTGACCGACGGAACGGTTGATACCAATGGCGACTTGGTCGTTGACGACCTTGACAGCGACGAGATCGGCGAGATCTTTGCTTCCGTCATCGCTTCCGATTCCATGATCAAGGTTCTATATGATCTCGGGCAGGGCGATGCTCCATCCCTAATCATCAATTTGACCATCAACGACGCCCGCTGGTATGACCAAGGCGAAACGGAAGGCGAACTGAGACATTTCATTCGGGCCATCAAAGTCATTTTGGGAGACAGCCCGGACTTAAACAACGTCAATGTTGACGCCAACGTTCTGAAGACCCTGACGCTCGGAGAAATCGATCCCGCTGATGACGATGTAAAGACCATTCAGGCATCCATCATCGCTCGGGATACCATCATTGATAAAATCATTGACATTGCCAATCCGACCGTAGGCACGGCCAGCTTGATCGTCAATCTGGGCGCCGCCGATGCGGCTTGGCTTGACCAGTTCGCCGGCGATACCAGAACCGACGGCGAAATCCGAAAACTCATCAAAGCCATTCAGATCATCTTCCAGGAACCGACCGATGACATCAACAACCCGAACATTGATGCTAATCTGGTTTTGGAACTGACGAACGGGACCGAAGATACCAACGGCGACTTGGTTGTTGATGAACTGGACAGCGATGAACTGGGAGAAATATTGCGATCCCGGATCATTTCCGATTCCATCATCAAGCAACTTCGCGATTTGGGAGCGGGAGACAGCCCAACCTTGGTCGTTGACCTGGCGGCCGATGATCCAAGGTGGAACGACCTCGAAACCGGTAACGGCGAGATCCGAAACCTGGTCATTGCGGTCGGCATCGTTTTGGTCGAAGACCTGGAAGGCAACATCGACCTGAATAACCCAACCATTAAGCCGCAAGCCGACATCATGAGGCTTCCGGATGCGGACATCACCACCCTTTTGCGATCCATCATTTTAAGCAAGACCATTGTAAAAGAAGTCATTGCCAATGCGACTCTGACCATTCCCGAGGAGTTGTCAAGCCGCGATGCGGCCGCTTGGTATGATGAAGGCGAGACCCACGGCGAACTCCATAATCTGATCAGCGTGGCTTCCATTTTGATGGATGACGGAGCGACCACTTTCTCGTCTTCGAAATTCCTGAACATGACCGAAGAGCAGATCGACACGGTTTTGGCCAGCCTGATTGCGAAAGAAACCATTAAAACCGAACTTCGCGGCATGAGCGCCATCATCATTGATGAAGCCAATCCGTTGTTCGTTTGGGACGACACCTATGTTGGGGAAGATCGAACCGACGGGGAATTAAGAAAACTGTTGGTTTCCGCGACCCTGCTGGTTGAAAACGAAGAGATCAACATTGACAAGATCCTGACTTTGTCCAACGCGCAGCTGGATCAACTCGTTCAATCTCGGATCATTGTTGATTCGGCGGTCAGCGAACTCACCAACATGACCTCTCTGACCGGTTCGCTGTATCAAGTTTTGTACCTTCCGGAAGACCCGGAACCTGATTATTACTTGGGCAGCAGCGGGGAACTGAAACGGTTCTTCATTGCTTTGCAATATTTGAAAAATGGAAATACGACTCCGGAACAAGGCGTCGCGGACATGACCACCATTTCGCTAGCGTCTCTGACCGATGAAAACCAGCCGGAGATCCTGGCTTCCGACATCGTCATGAATACGATCATCGTCAACATTCAAAACGAAGCCAACACCGGAACAACTCTGAAATTGCCGGCGAAATACACCGAAGGCGATCCGCTTTATAACGAAACGGCTTGGGATACGGAAATTCCGAACATTCTGGCCGCCATGGAAGTATTCCTGGGAACCAACGCCGATTTAGCGGCGATGAACATCAGCGCTGACCACTTCACCAACCTGACCGACGGAACCGTTGATACCAACGGCGACTTGGTAGTTGACGAAAACGACAGCGATGAGATCGGCATCATTGTGGCTTCGGAGATCATTGCTTATACCATTGTTCAGGAAATTGAAAAAGAAGCCGACCGGGTCGATCCGGTCATCATCATCCCGGATACTCTAGCCGAGGAAGATTGGTACGGGGATCAAGGGGAACTTCGAAAATTCCTGATGGCCGTCAGTGTTTTGACCACCACCGGCTTGCAGGTTGACGCGGAAAAATTCTTCAATTTGAGTGATTCAGAAATCAACCGAATTGTTTCCTCGGCCGTTCTGTCTTGTTCCGTCGTGAACAAGATCGAAGCCGAAGCGGGAAGCGGCGGTACTCTGGAAAACAAACTGGTTTATCCTTCGGACTGGGACCCAACCGATTGGTACGGTACTGAGGGTGAACTGGCGGACTTCCTGGTTTCCATCAGAATCATTCTTAACGGCGGGGCTTTTGAGAGTGCAGACTTTAAGGTCGAAAATTTCCTGGGACCGGATCGGGCAACCCTGTTAACATCAAGGGTAATTGAAGCTTCGGTCGTTCAATATGTCATTGATTCCACCAACCCGGTTGACGGATTATTAAAAGATTCGTTATACTTGCCAAGCGGACTTGAAACCAATAACACCGCCTGGTATAATTTGGGCGGCAATGAGATCAACCGCTTCCTGGATGCCATCAACATCCTCATTGGACCGGCCGGAACTTATGAAACGGCTCAATTTGATGTGGACACCATTTTGGGACCGGATCAAACCACTCTGCTTGATTCGAAAGTGGTTGAAGCTTCCGTTGTTCAATACGTCATCGAATCCG
>JAQVTV010000146.1 GCA_028699855.1 Candidatus Izemoplasmatales bacterium
GTGAACTTCTTTGAGGAAATAACGCGTTTGCTATATAAGGAATGCTTTTTATACGTGGTCACTTTGACGGTGATTGTCTTATCGTTTTTATTCGACACGACTTCGCCGATGAATGTGCGACGAATTTTATTGTTTTCCATCTGTTATTCCTCCTACTGCCCTTCACGCTCGGACAGAATGGTCTTCATCCGGGCAATGGTCTTTCTGACCGCGCTGAGACGTGCGGTATTCTCGAGTTGCCCCGTTGCGTGTTTGAATCGAAGATCGAACATTTCTCTTTTCAAAACGTCGATTTCTTTCAAGATGGCTTCGTTTTCCATCTCACGAATCTCTTTCACGTGTGTCATTGTGAATCACCACGCTCTTTCTTGACAAATTTGGTTTTGATCGGCAACTTGTGCGACGCGAGACGCAAAGCTTCCTTGGCGACATCTTCGGGAACTCCGTCGATCTCGAACATGATCAAACCTTCCTTGACGACAGCGACCCATTCTTCAGGTGCGCCTTTACCGGATCCCATCCGGACTTCGAGCGGTTTTTTCGTCTTGGCCAAGTGGGGGAATATTCTTACCCATACTGGCCCGGCCCGCTGCATAAAACGGGTCATCGCCACACGGCTGGCTTCGATTTGGCGGGCGGTAATCCACGCGCCCTCGGTAGCCATCAATCCGTATGCACCGAACTCGATATTTTGTCCGCCCTTAGCAAGACCTTCATAACTTACCCGATGGGGACGACGGTATTTGGTTCTCTTGGGCATCAACATGTTATTTGGCCTCCTTTTTGGAAGGCAGTATTTCCCCTTTGTAGATCCAAACCTTGACTCCGAGTTTTCCATAGGTTGTCTTGGCTTCGGCTAAAGCGTAATCGATGTCCGCACGCAATGTGTGAAGCGGAACGTTGCCTTCGCTATAGCCTTCGCTTCGCGCGATTTCAGCGCCGGCAAGACGTCCGGAAATCAAGGTGCGGCAGCCTTTTGCGCCCGCTTTGAGCGCGCGCTGGATCGCAACTTTCTGAACACGGCGGAACGATGCGCGGCTTTCAAGTTGTTTTGCAATGCTCTCAGCTACGAGTTTTGCATCCAACTCAGCGCGTTTGATTTCCACCACATTCAGGAATACTTCCTTCTTGGTTAATTGTTTCAGTTTTTCAACGACAGCATTTTTCGTTTCGCCGTTTCTACCAATGACCATACCGGGTTTTGCGGTATTGACAGTGATGATCACGCGGGATTTGCTGCGTTCGATTTCGATTTTTGATACGCTGGCATTCTTGTAAAGGTCGTTCAAGAGATCACGAATCTTGAGATCTTCGTGAAGGAGATCCGCGACATCGCGCTTATCTGCATACCAACGGGATTCCCAGTTGAGAATGATACCGATGCGTTGCCCGATTGGGCTGACTTTTTGTCCCATATGTATCTCCTACTCCCTTTCCGCCACACTAATGTAAATGTGGCTGGTGCGTTTGAAAATCGAGAATCCACGTCCTTGTGAGCGCGGTTGCATCCGCTTCAGGGTTTTACCTTCGCCCACATAGATTTCTTTGATGTAGAGTTTGTTTTGATCAAGTTGATTGTTGTGCTCGGCATTGGCAACGACCGATTTCAATAGCTTTTCCACCGGCTTGGACGCACCTCTTGGTGTGCCGCGAAGTATCGCATACGCTTCGCCAACAGACTTGCCGCGAATCAAATCAACGACGAGGCGAACTTTGCGCGCTGCGATTCTTATAGATTGCGCATTGGCTTTGACTTCCATCTATTTGCCTCCTCCAGATTTCTTCATAACTTTCTTGTCAGCATGACCGCGGAAGGTTCTGGTCGGAGAGAACTCGCCCAACTTGTGCCCAACCATATCTTCAGTGATATAAACTGGAACATGTTCCTTACCATTGTGTACCCCGATGGTCAATCCGACGAATTGGGGGAATATGGTAGAGCGTCTCGACCATGTTTGGATGACTTTCTTCGAGTTTGATTTATTCGCATCTTCGACCTTCTTGAGTAGATGGCCGTCGCAAAATGGACCTTTTTTGACTGAACGTGACATATTGAGTTCCTCCTTTCCTACTTGTTCCGACGTCTGACGATCATCTTATCGCTAGACTTCTTGGTTTTTCTTGTGATCTTACCCAAGGCGACTTTGCCCCAAGGGGTAAGCGGTGATGGATGTCCGACGGGTTGTTTGCCTTCGCCACCGCCATGAGGATGATCCACAGGGTTCATGACAGAACCGCGAACGGTCGGACGGATGCCCATATGACGTTTTCTTCCGGCTTTGCCGATTTTCACCAGTTCATAGAACTCGTTGCCGACTTCACCGATGGTCGCTCTGCAGACGCCGAGAATTCTCCTGACTTCACCGGATTTGAGTCGTACAAGAACGTATTTTTCTTCACGACCGAGAATTTGTGCGCTTGTACCGGCTGCGCGGATCAATTGACCGCCGCGTCCGGGATACAATTCGATGTTGTGGATGAACGTACCTACGGGAATATTCATGATCGGCATCGCATTTCCGACGACGATATCCGCGCCTTCGCCTGATTCGACAGTCATACCTACCGTCAAGCCTTTGGGCGCAAGAATGTAGCGTTTCTCACCGTCAAGATAGTGAATCAATGCGATGTTCGCGCTGCGATTGGGATCGTACTCGATCGTCGCGACTTTGCCTTTGATTCCATCCTTATTGCGTTTGAAATCAATGACACGGTACTTTCTTTTCGCACCGCCCGCTTGATGGCGAACCGTGATTTTCCCTTGGTTGTTCCGACCGGCGTCTTTTTTCAGCGTCTCGGTCAGACTTTTCTCTGGCTTATTGGTTGTGAGTTCCGCATAATCCAACTTTGTCATGCCGCGTTGGCCGTTGGTGCGCGGTTTGTATTTAATGATAGCCATTAGTTGTTTCCTCCTGCCTACGAAGTGTAAATGTCAATCTTGTAACCTTCCGCAAGCGTCACGATCGCCTTGCTGACAGCCGGTTTGAACCCGGAGTATTTACCCACGCGTTTCGCCTTGGGGATACTGTTGATGACATTGACTTTTTCGACTTTGACTTTAAAAATCTCTTCAATCGCGTTTTTGATTTGTATTTTATTGGCGTTCTTGTCCACTTCGAACGTATACTTGCGCGCTTCGGACAATTTCGTCGTCTTTTCTGAGACAATCGGCGCCTTGATGATTTGATAGATATCCATAATTAACTGAGCGCCTCCTCCATTTTTTTCACCGCATCCTGTGTCGCGATGAGGTTGGTCGCATTCATGAGGTCATACACGCTGATGTGATCGCATGTTACTGTGGTCACGTGCGGCAAATTCCTTGAAGCCTGGTCCAACAACTCGTTGACTTCTGATACGATGATCATCGTTTTTCCCGCCACTTTAAGATTGTTGAGCGCTTCAACGATACCTTTGGTCTTGTGATCTTCCAAAGCGATCTGATCGACAATTTTCAGGTTGTCTTCTCTCACTTTATCGGATAGCACGATTTTCAGTGCCAAACGACGGACTTTCTTGTTGACTTTGCTGTCATAATCGCGACGCGCTGGTCCGAAGACTACGCCGCCACCGACATATTGCGGTGCACGAATCGTTCCTTGACGCGCATGTCCGGTACCCTTTTGACGGTACGGCTTTCTGCCGCCTCCGGCAACTTCCGCGCGGGTCTTTGTTTTCGCGGTGCCTTGGCGCATGGCTGCTCTTTGCGCTTTGACAACGTCATATATGACTTGTTGATTGGGCTCAACTCCGAATACCGATTCGGACAAGTTGATTTCACCAACCGACTCACCTGCTAGATTGTA
>JAQVTV010000147.1 GCA_028699855.1 Candidatus Izemoplasmatales bacterium
ATATAAAGGTACACCTTTCATTCTTTTTTTGGCGAAGATGATGTACAGCAAACAAAACAGCCATTCAGCAATTCCTGTGTATAACCGAGGAATATTCAGTAAGGGATCATTCATATTTTTCCTCCAAAGTGTTTTGCGAGAGCCTCAAGGAATTCTTTTTTTCTGGGCCGACTGATTTTGAGTTCCGAGTCATTGACGATCACGAAATCATCCACGACGCTTTTGACCTCGTCAAGGTTGACGAGAAAGCAGTTGTTACAGCGGAAAAAACTACTGTCTTTCAATTCTTCCTCGATGCGTTTCAAGGGCATTTTAACCGTATGGCTGCCACGTTTTTCGTGCACAATCAAATAGTGTTTCATCGTTTCAACGTAATAGATGTCGAAGATGTTGACGCGGACCACGCCTTCTTTGGTGGTAAGAAGTAGCGATTTGTCCTTATGGCTTTCGATTTTGCTGATGGAATCGGTTATTTCCTGAGAAAACGCGAAATAGGGCACCGGCTTCAACAAGAAACTGAGCGCTTTGACTTCATAGCCTTTGATGGCGTATTGGGGCATGTTGGTGATGAAGATAATGATGACTTCTTTGTCGAACTCCCGGATGATCTTGGCCGTGGACATGCCATCGAGGCGCTTCATCTCGATGTCTAAAAGGATGATGTCATATTTCGACTCATAGTATGTCGCGATTTCATCACCATCTTGGTATTTGCTGACATCGATGATGACATTATTCTCTTTTTCATAGCGTTTTAGGTATCGATCGAGGACTTCCATGCTTTCTGGATCATCTTCGACAATGGCAACTCTGATTCTCATGACACACCTCTATGAACAAAGATTCTGTTATTGGCTGATGTTCTGCGTTTGATCGGCATGGATTTTCCTGCGTGTCCTAAACCACAAAAATATGCCTCCGAGCACCATGAGGAGGCTGATGTATTGTGAGGGCGTGGGGAATACATTATACTCTGTCGTGATGAAGCCGATGAAGCTGCCACGGTCATCTCCTCGGATCAACTCGATCATGATTCGCCAAAAACCGTATGAAATCAGATAAAATTCGACTTCAAAGCCCCTGATTTTCTTGGCGTTTGACATAAAGGCGAACAACCCAAACAAGAACAGGGCCTCAAAGAGTTGCGTGGGGAATATTTTGGTATCGGGGAACGCTTCGTGCGCATGGCCAAAGGGAAAGACAACTCCTAGGAATGAGTCGGTCGGGATGCCGTAACAGCAACCCGCGAGAAAACAGCCGATTCGACCGAACGCATGAGCCAAGACCACACCGATGATGATCGTGTTCATCGTTTGTTTGATGTCCTTGTTCGGTTCTTTGTAGATGAACTTGAGCATCGCGAGCAGACAGGCTAATCCACCGATCAACCCCCCGAGAAAAGAGATGGTTCCAAAAGTGGGTTCACCTTGTTTGATAGAATGGAAGATGCCATCAATGATGAAGGACGACAACAAGGCACACAATGAAGAGACACATAAAAGTGCTAACAAACGGTTGGATTGTTTTCGTGTGCGCTGGTCGATCTTTTCCGATCTTTGTGCGACAAAAAAGAGCATTGCCAGGATCCCCACTCCGATCATGAAATCGTAAAGAGGAATGGTATGACCGAAGATTTCGGGTAACAGATAAGGATACATGATATCACTCCTCATGGAACATTGTATCATTTATCCGATGAATTGTGCAAAGGAAAAATATTAATCAAAAAATCGATATCCGCATTCAATATAAACGAGATCGCAGGGGATGAATCTGGATACCTCAGGTGATAGACAATGATTTTTGTCGAAACAAAATCATTGTGTGATACAATACATCTGGAATGACATCATTCATGTTCATGGTGGATGACCAGGAGGATCAGCGGAAAAAATGTATGATTATCTGATTGTGGGCTGTGGATTGTTTGGCGCGACATTCGCTCAAAAAATGCACGAAGCCGGGAAGAAATGTCTGATCATCGAAAGGCGTACTCATATAGCGGGAAACGCCTATACTGAAAGCATAAATCAGATTGTTGTGCATATGTATGGCGCACATATTTTTCATACGAGCGATGCAGAAATATGGGAATACGTGAACCGCTTTCTCCCCTTCAGGCGTTTTATCAACTCACCGCTCGCCTATTATCAAGGCGAGATCTACAATCTTCCTTTCAACATGAACACATTTTCCAAGATGTGGGGGGTCACCTCGCCGAAGGAAGCAAGAGCGATCATCGAAATGCAAAAGGAACAATACAAGGTGGATGAACCGAAGAATTTGGAGGAACAGGCCATCAATCTCGTAGGAACGGACATCTATGAGAAACTGATCAAGGGGTATACCACCAAACAATGGGGCATGGATCCGAAGCAATTGCCACCGTCGATCATCAAGCGTTTGCCGGTCCGATACACCTATGATAACAACTATTTTGATGACACGTTTCAAGGCATACCCCAAGGGGGATATACGGAACTGGTCAAACAGATGATTCAAGGTATCGATTTGCGCTTGAATGAAGATTACTTCGCGCACAGAGATCTTTACGACTCGATGGCGAAAACGGTGGTCTTTACAGGCCGGATCGATCAATATTTCGATTTTCGCTTTGGTGAGTTAGATTATCGCTCGCTGAAGTTTATCCATGAAGTGGTGGATGAAGACAATTTTCAGGGGAATGCGGTTGTCAATTACACCGATGTCGCGGTTCCATACACCAGAATCATCGAACACAAGTTTTTTGATGACCCCAATTTACCAGGAACAGTCATCACCAAGGAATATCCCGCTTTGATCCAAGAAACGAACGAACCTTATTATCCGATCACAGACGACAAGAATCTTGAACGATACGAGCGATATCGTGATTTCGCCCGCACAAAACGAAATGTCATCTTTGGTGGCAGATTGGGCGAGTATCGGTACTATGACATGCATCACGTCATTCGCCGCGCGCTTGATTGCGCAAAGAATCAATGCGCGAAGTAATGGATGATGTGCAGAATGGCATCAGACGTGATTATTATCATGTAAGTTTCCTAAGACCGGCGCTTGAAGCGTCGGTTTTTCTATTTCACTTAAAGAATATGCAATCATATCGTTATCATTTGTACGAGGATATTGATATAATACAGGTATATTGAGGTGATCGATGTGACTGAAGTTTCGGGGCATACGACGATTTACCAACTCGTGCAAATGGATCCAAGAGTCCAAACCGTCATGCTTGAATTGGGTTTTTCTTTAATCATCCGTCCGGTGATGCTTCAGACCGTAGGTCGGACCATGACCCTCAAAAAAGGGTGTTCATTAAGAAACATCGATTATTCACACGCCAAAGCGGCGATGCTGGAAATCGGAATCATGATCAAGGAGGATATATGAGCGAGCTCATCAATCAATCAAAAATTCGGCAGGAACTGCTGAAGAAGATTATTCGCGGAATTCATGAAGACGGCGATGTGGAAAAGGCGAAAGCGGAGTTCAAAAAGCATTTCAGCGAAGTGTCCACGGAGGAAATATCCCAGATGGAACAAGCTTTGATTCGAGAAGGCATGGCCATCGAAGAGGTGCAAAGGCTATGCGACGTGCACGCCTCGGTGTTCGAAGGTGCTATTTCCGACATCCACCCAAAGAAAGACGTATCCAAGACCCTTGGCCATCCCGTGCAAGTGTTTGTCGAAGAAAACGACCGCATTGAACAATTGATTCAGGCGGAGATTGAACCTTACCTCGATCAAAAAGGCCCTACTGCGGTTTTGATGCTTCGCGTCGCTTTTGATCGA
>JAQVTV010000148.1 GCA_028699855.1 Candidatus Izemoplasmatales bacterium
GGCGAGGATTTCGAAACCGATCTCGTGGGTCATATTCCCAGAAACTGGTTGTTCTATACCAATCCGGAATATAAACCTAACGGCGTATACGCGCGTGTGATTGAAGAAGAAGACAACAAATATGTGATGATGTATAGTGATGGCCGTGAAAAGCCACCCTATCCCCAACAAGCTGCGACTCCGACATTTATCTTCACGACCAAGTTCAACTTGGACGTGTCCCGTAAAGGCGTCGCCTATGCGGATTTGATGGTGCCGGATGAGGAAGCGAACGCCCTCAGTTTTGGCGTTTCTACCGGTGCGGTGAATGTCATTTCCGTGACGATCAATACCGATTACAGCTTATTCACAAAAGTCGGGGGCCCATTCTTCTATTATAGTGCCAATGCAGATGCAGGGGATTACTACACAAGTGGAATCACCGTCACCCCGAACACGTGGGTGCGGATCAAACTCACTTGGGATGCGGATCTGGACCGAGTCCAGGCGTTCCTGATCGAGGGCGAAACGGAAATCAAGCTTGTCGAACAACCCTTCCATCGCTCGAATCGCTTCAATGCACGTCCGACCGGAGCCATCATGGTTCCGAATGTCGTGAAAATCACGATGCCCTATGCTGTGTCCGGTTATGGTTTTGTGGATAATGTCATCGTCGAGGAGGTGAACGGCTCATGAAAAAATGGTTGATACTCACTCTGTTATTCGTATCGGGAATTTCTCTTGGCGGTTTTGTTCAAGCAGAAGCAGAGCCTGAACTGATCTATACGGATGAAGACTATCAGAGGCTTCATACCGTCATCCAACACGTTGAGAATGTTTTGCGCTATGGACACGAGTTTAATTCAAATACATCGCTGCTTCCGGATGCAATCAACACCTTGACAGGAGAACCTGCGAAATGGGTATTCCCAAATCGTGCGGAAGTTCCTTATGCCAATCTCGCGAACCAGCAAAACTTTTTGCGCACCCTCGTCGCCTTATCGACCGTCACCGGGTCATCCAAATACAAAGACGAGGCTGTGTCGATCCTAGATGAGTTCATGAGTGATTTCCAAAGCCCCAACGGTCTGATGTACTGGGGTGGTCATCGGATGGTGAATCTTGAAACCCTTGAAGTGCAATCGACCGAAGGCGAAAACGGACCGCATGAATTGAAAAACATGTTGCCCTTCTATGAACTCATGTTCGAAGTCAACCCTCAGGCGACCCTACGTTTCATCCGTCAATTATGGACAGCGCATTTTAGATGGCAGACTGCAGACCTCAATCGTCACGGCAACTTCGGTACCGCTTATGATGTCAACGTCTTTGGTCAACCATTGATCGATGATGTCATTGTCATGGATGACTTCGGGCTGCCCATCATTCCCGCTGATGCCCCCGGAGACCTTCCCTTCGTGAATGCCGCGACCGACTTGGCCTATGCCGCCTTCACGCTTTCGGAATACACCGGAGATCCGGCTCCAAGAGCCTGGGCTGAGTACTTGATGCGACAATACAATCTCGCTTCAAACCCCAACACAGGGATGACGGTGTACCAATACAAATCCACTCTTGTCTCTAAAACTGCCAACGAGTGTGCGGTACCTTCCTATACGAACTCCGGATGCGGAGATCGTGTCGCACGTCAGTTCCGTGATTTCGGTCCGATTGCACGCGAATCCAACGTTCAATGGAAAAACACCCAGGCAGTCTATGTCGATAACACCTTGATGTTGCTTGAAGCCGCAGACAAATACGGTATCGACTACTACGTCGATTGGGTCAGAACCTATTTGGAAGGTTATCTCGATTATACGTACATCCGCATCAATGGCAAAAACATGATTATCCCGATGTTCAATGACGGCACGGTCACTTACGGTTATATTGTGCCCGAAGTCGGTTATTACGGTCCTTCCAACATGAGACTCGGATATGTCGATATGCCGACTACGTATTTGTTACCGATATTGCGAACGGTATTGATGACAGAGTCAGACCAAGACAAAGTCAAACTCTGGACTTACTTCCGTGAAATCGTTCATACGTTTGGTATGGGAGACGTGGGACCGCTCGGTGGCAATAATCCCGATCTCAATCTCGACACCGCAATCGATGATCCCTTCGCTTTGATGACGATGATTGAGCTCTATAACGCGACAAAACATCCGCAATATCTCGAAATCGCGCGGACGATCGGCAATAATATCGTCCTGCTCAAGTTTCACCGAGGCTTTTTCGTGGGAAGCGAGATCATGTTGTATAGTCGACTCGATCAACCTGAAACCCTGGCCCTGCTCATATTAGATGGCGTCATCCGTGGTTATGGCATTGACGAAATGCCTTACTACCTTGCGGATTCAGGTTATATCCACGGTTATCTGTTATCCTATGATGGTGTGTATGAAGATCGAAGTTATTCGCAACACTATATCTATAACCGCACCATTTATGATTGGGAGTGAGAACCATGAAAAGAAGATTGATGTTGTTATTAATGATCATCCCTTTATTGGTGTTTGTCTCATGCGCCTCCGACCCCACGACCTTAGGCCCCACTACGATTGCCCCGACGACTGTCCAGCCAACCACATTGAATGCGGTTGAGCAGGAACGCCTCGTCTATCGTTTGCTCCTTGAGGCAGAAGAATTGTCGGGATTTATCCAGTACCAAGATCGCGTGATCAGAGAGAGCGGCGATCTTGAATTACCGACGTCGTATAAAGGTGTTATGATCTCGTATACTTCACGGATGCCAGACATCATTTCCGATCAAGGCATCGTGACGCTTCCAGATGAATGCTGGATTGAAAGCCGTACCCAAGATGGAAACACCGTTATGCCGAATCTCAATGACAATTGGCCGGTCATCATCGATGTGTTGATGACGTATCAAGGCCAACAACGTACGGCGAAGTTGCTTTTGACTGTGACCCCCGAAGCGGGCTTCACCTGCGATAAGTACAAAGGCTGATGAGCCGAGGAGGAAATATGAAAAAAACACTATTTGTGGTCATGATGACTTTGATGATTTTTATCTTGGCCGCTTGTAACAACCAAACGACCGTCGCACCGACCACCCAACCGGTGACAACGGCACAACCGACGACTTTATCCCCGACTACGGCAGTTCCAACTACGGTACAACCGACAACGTCTGGACCCACGACTCTTGCCCCTACGACGCTTGATCCGGATATCGTTTTGATTAATAGCGTCTATGATTGGCTCGATCTCGGTGATCTCACTGCGCTGACAGAAAACAGTGGTAGAATCATCATGCCCTCGACGCGTCAAAACGCCACGATTAGTTGGGAAATCTCGAATACTGATTATATCGCACCCAATGGTGTTATTACCCAACCCCATTATTCAGTCGGTGATCAAACCGTTACACTCCGCGCCACCATCTCCTATAATGCCAAACAACGCGTGAAGGAGTTTTCGGCTCTGGTCAAGGCGCATCCGACCCCGGAAAATACACCACCTCTCATGTTTGAGACCTGGAATGATTACGAGAATGGCGATATCATCCCCCAAACGGAAACCGGGGGTCTTTGGGCCCCGGTGAGCGGTAAAACCTATTACTCTGAATTCTTCATTGTCAGTTCTATTCCTGGATCTGTGATTCCGGGTGAGTCAAAGGCACTCGAAATCAAAGCGTTGTATGAACGGCAGATTTCGGCCCCGATTTTTCACAACTACGATCTATTGGTGATCGAGGTCGATCTCTGCCAGACATCTGGAGGCTCTCCAATCTACATTCAAACAAGCCAAAGCGCTCCGGCCATTGGGTTTG
>JAQVTV010000149.1 GCA_028699855.1 Candidatus Izemoplasmatales bacterium
CCCTGATTCTTTTCTCACGCAACATGTCAATCAAAGCCTCCTGATCAATGATCATTCCGCGTGACACATTGATAAGCAAAGCATCATTCTTCATCAGAAGCAAACGACGACGATCGAGCAGATGCGCAGTTTCTGAAGTCAATGGAATGGCGACAATCACATAATCGGATTGCCGGAGTAATGCATCCAAGCCTTCCGCTCCCCAATATATCTCATCAAACAAAGGGTGATTGCGCTTCTCTCTTCGGTATGCGATGAGTTTGACTGAAAAAGGTTTCAACCTTTGCGCTGTCGTCGTAGCGATCGATCCCGCGCCCACAAAACCGAATGTTGCACCCATGAGTTCACGCTCCTTGGGAATTGGCAGCCATTCATGCGTTTTCATCGCCTGAAGGTAATGGGAGACATGGCGATTGAAAAAGAAGATTTTCGTCAAAATATCTTCGGCGATCGTCGTTGAGAAGACATCTTGCGCGTTTGCGACTTTGATGCCCAAACGATGTGCCAATTCGAGATCGAATCGATCAAATCCCGCCATGAGAAGCTGGACGAATCGCAGATGTTTCATATTCTTTAGCTCGTGTTTCAAAAAAATACCCGGCATCGCAATGATGACTTCAGCCGTTTCTACATGGTCCGGGTCAAAAAAGAAATCGTGATGCACAAACCGTGATTGGAGTTGTTGGACATGATCTTGCCCGAGATATCGGGCATCGATATAGATGCGCATCGATACTATTCCCCGATGATCTTGATTAACACCCGTTTTGGACGGCGACCATCGAACTCCCCATAGAAAATCTGTTCCCACGGACCAAAGTCAAGCATCCCTTTCGTGATTGCACAGACGACTTCCCGTCCCATGATCTGTCGTTTGATATGCGCATCAGCGTTATCCTCATACCCATTATGTTCATATTGGCTATAGGGCTTTTCCGGCGCGACCTTTTCCAAAAAGCATTCAAAATCATGATGAAGGCCCCGCTCATCATCATTGATGAAGACACTCGCCGTGATATGCATCGCATTGACGAGCACCAAACCTTCCTGAATACCGCTTTCGCGGATTGCCTCCTGAACCGATAGCGTCATATTGATGAACTCTCGGCGTTGTGATGTCTTGAATACGACTTCCTTACGAAATGTTTTCATCGCGCTCCTCCAAAATATCGATCGATTTCAAAATGATTCATGAGTTGTGTTCTCGTGGCATAGACCATATCGCGAAACAATGTAACCTTGTCACTCTTAGAAAGGTTCCGAATCAAAGGTTGTGACGAAAAAGCTTGAAAGCAGCGTTCCAGATCGTGGTCTTTGATTCCTTGATATAACATATCACACAGTTCAACCTGCTCATTGACGAGTGCGCGCACAGTCCATGGCAAGGGATGAGCGGGAATCGGGATGATACGTCCTCGAGTAAAATGGGCATTCGTTTCCACAATCGCGCCATCTTTTACGCCGGGCATATGTCCTGAGTTGGGGATGTTCACATTCGTGACGAGTTCTTTTTGACCCATCAACGCTTGAATGATATCCACGGCTTCCTCATCCGATCGTTCGGGACAAACCTTCTCCTTGCCCGATGCCTCGGCGATCTGCCTTTCGATCAGCATATCGCGCTTTTGGATGCGAAAGCAGACGTCGGTCAAATTGAATTTCCAATGATGCGCCATCCCTGTGGAAGCCAAATACCGATCATGTGAAAAAAACTCGGCCAAGTGACGATCTCCCGCGGCTGCCAATACGCCATACTCCATGAACAAGTCCATCTTGACCTTGTTGGCGCAGGCAAAAGGATTAGTGAGATATTCATCCACCTCTCCTTTCTCATTATATCCTTCCGGATGTGCGTCCCAAAATGCTTTGAGCACCGAAAGCAGGTCGATCTCCCGATATGTCGCTTTCGTAATCCATGTGAAATGATTAACACCTGATACATCCGTCTGGATATCCTTTCGTCCCACGCGTATCCCTCTTTGCGCCTCGAGCGCTTTAATCAGGAAATCCTGGGTATGAAACACTTCGTGGCAACAACCGAAAACCTTGATTTCGGGAGCGACATCATGGAGTGTTTTCACGAGGATACTCATCGGATTGGTAAAATTGATGACCCACGCATGAGGTGCATACTCGGCTATCTTTCGCGCGAAATCCATGAAAATCGGCACCGAGCGCATCGCGCGAATGACACCTCCCGGGCCCACCGAATCACCGACACTTTGGAAAATACCGTATTTTTCCGGGTGATGGACGTCGACATGCATCCACTCCATATCGCCCGGAAGAATAGAAACCCCCACGACATCCGCGCCGATCAGCGCATCTTCAAGCCTGTCATAGACACGATAAGTCCATGCCGTCTTCGTGCGTTCATGGATATTGATTTTTTCACCGATACGGCGATTTCTTTCCGCCGATTCCCGGTCAATATCATAGAGCGCGATTTCACCAAAAAGGCCCTCTTGCAGCGCAAGATCATGCATGAAGATCCGCGCCCACGCTTTCGACCCGCCACCAATATATGCGATTTTGATCTTCATCACCCCGCTAATGACTCAAGATATGCCCGCATTTTGATGCGGATATGTCGAATAGTGGCTTCATCTATGCCCTCAGGGACCCAAGTGAACTGACTGACATCTTTCCCGGTCAAAAAATGCACCCACACCAAAGCGGCAATCCATCTGCCTGCCAGAAATGACAGATGAAATCCATCACGACTCAATGCGATTCCGCCCTTTTCCGGACAGAAATAGGCATCATCGCGCATATTTTCAATCACATCTCCCGCAGGTATCACCTGCAAATGATGGAATGCGGCACGTTCATTCGAGGCTTCAAGAATGGCTCGAAACATCTTGAGCCGCGAATAATCATAACGATAAAAATCAGGGTGGTCCGAATCGCTCTCATACGGCCACGTCCGATGAAACACGATCTGTGCCTGCGGTTGGAATTTCCGAATCCATTGGATGAGTGTTGTGAGATAAGGTTCATAACTCTCTCTGACGCCCGAAAGATAACTGACTTGTTGCACAGTCACGACATCCCAAGGCTTTTGCATCGCTTCCTCCAGATTCACATACCGGATGCATTCACCATTCTTCTGGTACTCATATTCTTTTTCCTGTGTTTTCAGATTCTGTACATGCTGTTCCAGCGAACATCCGCCGATAAAGAGATTGCGCACCGTCATCTTCACACCGAAATCCAGAGCGATCCGTTCGATGTACGCCGTCGCATCCGTCGAAAAACTGTTGCCGATCGCCAAGACTCTCATTGTGCCACCCCCGGACCCATTGGTGATTTTGATTTTAACACAGGATACACGCCAAGGATACGAAAATCCAATAGCGGCTTGATCTCGCTCAACTTCTCTTCAAGATGCACCAAGCCCGTAAAATCCCAGCCCAGCTCAATAAAAAAATGATATTTCCCCATACCTTCCCGAGTGGGCCGCGACATGATCGAAATCAAACTCATGTCGCGCTTCTTGAACTCCCTCAAGATATCATAGAGCAGCCCGGGACGGTCATGCTTCGTGGAAATGACCAAAGTGACTTTCAACGTGTCAGACAAAGCATGGAACGCTTTATCTTCCTGCTTGGAGAGCAAAAGAAAACGCGTTTCGTTTCCGATGATGTCCTGAACATCCATCACCTTATGACAATGCTTCAACGATTCCGAAAGATGCTTGGGGATGATCGCACCACAGTCGCCCTCGCGGAGAAAATGATCCAGGGATTGCGTGTTGCTCTCGGTGATG
>JAQVTV010000150.1 GCA_028699855.1 Candidatus Izemoplasmatales bacterium
ATGTGCTTGACAATGACGACTACATGAATTCCGATCCGTCCACTTTCTTGACCAAAGCAGCCATCCTCGATGTCATCGCTTATTACTACGGATAAGCATTAAGCACTTCACTAGAAAGCCAGCTCGACAATGAGCTGGCTTTTTGCTTGGGATGTAAGACAAAGTTGGCGGATTTAATGCTTTCTTTTTTCGAGATATTTGGGTATAATAGACACGCATATGCAGAATGGAGTGTTCTCTGGATGAAAAAAAGACTGATTATTTTCTTGTTAGTATCTATCCCTGTGTTTCTATGGGGATGTATCGGCATATCATCAACGATTCCCGTCACCACCATCGACCCAACCACAGGATCATCAACGATCAGCGAAACCGTGTCTCCGACTACCGTTGCGTCGACTATAGTCCCCACGTTGGCACCCACAGAATCTCAGACGATTGTTGATCCGACCACCTATCAACCGACGACGCTTGTGCCGACGACAAATCAACCCACAACCATCGTTCCAACCACTGTCGAGTCGACCACATCTCTTCCTACCACGATCATGCCATCGACCGTCCCGCCAACGACCGGTGTCACGACAACAATCACATACGAACGCTTTGAGACACTTGAATTTTATTCGATGAACGACTTCCATGGAGGAGCGTACACCGACATGTACACGATTGCAGCCATGGGAGGTTTCATGCATCAGCGGAAACTCAATCAGGGTGCGATTTTGCTTGCGAGCGGAGATATCTTTCAAGGATCGGCATTATCGAACTATTATTTCGGGTTGCCCTTGGTCGAGGCGATGAACATCATCGGATTCGATTCTTTCACCATAGGTAACCACGAGTTTGACTGGGGTTTGGACAAAATCGATGTCTATTGGGATGGCCTATCAGGCAATGGCGAGGCTGATTATCCCATATTGGCTGCGAATCTCGTCGATAAACAGACGGGCGAGACGTTACCGTGGACACAGCCCTACACCATTATCACTTACAAGGATATCCGCATCGGTATTATCGGTGTCATCGATGATTATACATATAACTCCATTTCGTATTCTCGTGTTGAGGATTATGAATTTCTCGATGAAGTATCAGTTATCTACGATTATGCGGCCATATTGCGCAACGAAGAAAATTGCGACATCGTCATTGCTTCCATTCATGGTTATGACACTTATGCCAACCGCGATATCGCCGATTTTCAAGGCGCACATCTAGTGGATATTATCTTTAATGGACATTCACATACTGATGTCGCTTCGTCGTATTCGCGAACAGGTTTCGCGCCGTTGTACTACGCGCAAGCGAGTAATTCCAGCTATTCCTTGTTCGCTGGGATCACCCTCGAATTCGATCGTCAGACTCGGACTGTCGTTTCAGGAAGTGCTCGAACCTATTCCGAGGATGACATTGCATCCTATGGAAATCATCAAGGTGTCCTCACGATGCTTGATATCTTTGTGGATGATGATGAATACCAAGACTACATCACGACGTATTTGACCACCGCGACCCAATACTTCTACAAATCATCCCTGACACCATGGGGTTCCTCCGTCATTCGCGATTATGTGGGTGTCGATTTCGGTGTCATGAATAACGGTGGCTTCCGCAAGAATATGAACTCAGGTGATTTGACGATGGGTGATCTTGTGGTCATATATCCATTTGACAATTATATCAAGAAAACGAAAATGACCGGCCAGCAAATCACCAATCTCTATCGCGATAAGGAACAATATGGCTGGGATTTGGTCTTTGACCAAGGGGTCACCTATTCTGCAGGCATTCTCTTCAAAGATGGTATTGCAGTAGATCTCGATCAGTATTATTGGATCGCTTGTGTCGATTACGCATTCGATCGGGAATACACTAAATCCTACTACGATAAAGTCCGTCCGTTTTCCGTCGGAATCGAAACCGAGACGACGACTTTCCTCATCCGCGACCTGCTTGTGGAAGACTTGATCAACTCTGATGGATCGTTCAATCCCGCATATGGGACACACATACCACCCACGGATGTTTTCGTATTTTTTGATAGCAAAAAAGAAGAACTGATGATATAATACATATAGATATTCGGCATATCCGACGGATATGCCTCAAGGGACTGTAGCTCAGCTGGGAGAGCACCACAATGGCATTGTGGGGGTCGCGAGTTCGATCCTCGTCAGTTCCACCACTTGAAGAACAAACCTTCGATACATCTTGGTGTATCGGAGTTTTTTTTGATGATAGAAAAAAGCTGTATGTGAATCAAACAATCGATAAAAAAAAGCACTCGATCAAGTGCTTGCCTTCAGTCAGCCAGGGGATCAAGATTGTGCGCGAGGAGCGTGAAGTGATGTGCATCATATTCCAACAGGCTGATACCGCAATTGTACAAAAAAGAAGTATAGTTGAAATCAGGAAGCAGGCGGACGAGTATCGATTTGATGACATGAGAGTGTGTCACGCACAAAAGAGTCTTGTCGGGATGTTGGTTGGACAGAGCTTCAATGGTTGACCAAACGCGGTGTTCAAGATGCGCATTTGATTCCATATTTGGGATGGATTGTTCATGAATCATTCGGAAATAGTGCTCATCGATCTTCTGATTGTCATAACTTCCGAAATCACGCTCGATGAGTCCGGAGTCTATGATGATCGGTTGGTCATGGCAAACGGATTTGGCAATGATTTCTGCGGTGTGTCTGGCGCGGATCAGAGGAGAAGAAAAGATGAGATCGAAATGGATATGATGCGTCTGTAAAAAACGCGCGACCGCTTCAGCTTGATGTATTCCGGTTTCATTCAATGGGTTGTCCACATGGCCTTGGACTGTTTGCTGGAGATTGCTGTCAGTTTGGCCATGGCGGACGAGTATGAGTCGATTCACGTCAATCACCGTAAACAATTATACACCATCATGTGAAGATATGGTATAATTTTCTTATCCGAGGAGGTTGATCTCATGCGAATGGTCGATATCATAGAAAAGAAACGCGATGGTCATCACTTGACACGCGATGAAATTCGTTTTGTGATTGAGGGATATGTTTCCGGCATGATTCCCGATTACCAATTGAGTGCCTGGTTAATGGCGATTTATTTCCAAGGGATGAATCATCAAGAGGCAGGACATTTGACTGAAGCCATGCTTCAAAGTGGCGACTCCATGGATCTTTCAGAGATCATCGGGATTAAAGTCGATAAACATTCCACCGGTGGCGTCGGAGATAAAACGACGTTGATACTCGCGCCTCTGATGGCTTCTTTCGGATTGAAAGTCGCTAAATTGTCAGGACGAGGTCTCGGGCATACCGGAGGCACCCTTGATAAGCTGGAATCCATTCGCGGGATGAACATCGATTTGACACGGGCAGCTTTCGTTGATCAAGTCAATCAAATCAATCTCGCAGTCAGTGGACAAACCGGTGATATCGTTCCCGCAGATAAACTTCTCTATGCGCTGCGCGATGTCACCGCAACCGTTCCCTCGATCCCCTTGATTGCTTCGAGTATCATGAGCAAAAAATTGGCTAGTGGGGCCGACATCATTGCTTTGGACGTCAAAGTCGGTGATGGTGCGTTCATGAAGACGTTGGAAGAAGCACGTGAGTTATCACGAGTCATGGTCGGGATCGGTGAGGCGTTTGATAAACGTGTGATCGCTTTCTTGACGCGTATGGAACAACCCTTAGGCTATGCCATCGGCAACCGTCTTGAGGTGTTGGAATCGATCCACAC
>JAQVTV010000151.1 GCA_028699855.1 Candidatus Izemoplasmatales bacterium
ATATTATGACACTTTGTATGATCCGGAGTCGTTGTCTTTGTCCCTCAAAGCCTTTCTCGCGACCCAACAGAGAATTCCGGGCTTGGGAAATGGTGTGCTTCAGGATATTCTCTTTCAGGCCAAGCTGCATCCGAAGCGAAAAGTGCTGACGTTGAGAGAACAGGAGCGCCATGACCTTTATGATGCGATTGTGAAGACCATTCGCGAGATGCGGGATCAAGGCGGAAGAGACACCGAACGCGATCTCTATGGACAAAATGGTGGATATGTGACCTTGGCAACGCGATATCAAAAGCAGTTGAGGTGTTCCTGTTGCGGTGGAGAGTTGTCGAAGGAATCATATATGGGTGGTGCAATCTACTATTGCGGTGCATGTCAAAAAATAACTTGATTACTCAAAATGAATGGAGTCACCTCTCAATTGATCATCGAATTCAATAATGAATGAATTCGTGTTTGAAACAGTTTTACCACGCATCCCCAGTATAATGTGCGTATGTTTGCTTTTTTTATTTTCTAAATGATGGTATACTTACGCGTGTAATGCCATGAGGTGGAGTATGAACGCCAAGACTTTGAAAATCATCGCAGTTTGTTCAATGACGATCGATCATATCGGTCTCTACCTCATACCAGCTCACTCATGGCTGTATCTCGTCATGCGCATCATCGGACGCGTGGCGTATCCTCTGTTCGCGTTTTTCATTGCACAAGGATTTATGCATACCCACAATCGAATGCGGTATTTTGAGAGATTACTCGTTTATGCGATCATCATCGAAGGTTTGATTGCCATCTACGGTATCATCGACGGAGCGTTTCACTTTCTGGAGATGAACGTGATATGGCCGTTGGTCTTCGGACTATTGACTTTGTGCATACTTAATCACAAGCAGTGGTTCATTCGGCTATGGGTCATCCCTCTCGTGTTTCTAGCGGAATATGCACACATACCATATGGCGCATATGGCGTGCTTCTCATCATCATATTTGGCGTGTTTTCCGGGTTTGGAATGCAAACGCTGATGTTCGTTGTCCTCAATATTCTGTTTATTGATATTCCGTTCTATACTTTGACCCATCTTGAAGATTTCGCAAAATACCCCTGGATGCAATGGGGAAGCATGTTCGCAATGGCGCCGATATTCTTCTATAATCATCTGCGTGGAAAAGGATCCCGATGGGCATTTTATGTGTATTATCCGCTTCATTTGGCTGTGATTTTTATCATATCGCATATCATTTACTGAGAAGGGGCTGAAGGAGATGCGTCAGCGCGTCGTCACCGTCGCCGAAATGACGGCTCACGAGCAATTCACGTGTCAAAAAAGAGGAATCGATCAATATGAATTGATGGAGCAAGCCGGCCAAGAGATTTTCTACCATTTCCTCAAAGAAGAAGAGATGGATCAAAATCAGAAGATCTGGGTCATTGCCGGCATTGGCAACAATGGCGGAGACGCTCTTGTTTTTGCGCGTCATGCGATCGGATTCGGTTTGAATGTCGAGATTGGCGTAGTGGGTGAAGTCCAAAAGGCGAGTCCGATGATGTTTCAAGCCCTGCAAAAGATTGAACAAGCCAATATCACATATTTTTGGGATTTGCGACAAGCTCATCGCATTCCCGATGGCGTGACTCATATCATCGATGGCTTGTTTGGCAGCGGGATCCAACGCAACGTCATCAATATCCATAAGCGAATGATCGATGCCATCAACGATATGGGCGCAAAGGTAACCTCAATCGATATACCATCCGGTATCAATGCGGATACGGGTGAGGCGATGGGCGTTGCCGTGCACGCAGACAAAGTCTTGGTCATCGGCTGTTATAAAAAAGGCAATTTGCTTCTGGATGGATTGGATCATGCACGAGAAGTCGACATCATCGATATCGGCCTGATCTTCGATCCCAGCCAGCCGATCCGCGAGAAATGGGAGTTCAAAGATGTCATCCCCATCATTCCCTCGCGAATGCATCGCTCGAACAAATATGATTATGGCTCGGTTTTGACGGTCGGTGGCAGTCCAGGAATGATGGGCGCGCCTCAACTGTCTGCGATGGCAGCGTTGCGTTCGGGTGCCGGGTTATCGTCTATCGGTTTTCGCCGCGATGAATCCCCGTATATGAATTTGGTATACCCGGAACTGATGGTCAAGTTGTTTGAAAACACCAGTGAATTCAAAGAGATGATTCAAAATAAAGCCGCTGTCGTGTTTGGACCGGGATTAGGGAAACACGTGTTCCGCAACGAACGGATTATCAAGATTTTGCTCGATTCAGCGAAAAAACTCGTGATAGATGCGGATGGATTGGTCTACTTCAAGCCATATTTGGACTCATTACCGAATCCGGCCGAGATCGTGATGACGCCGCATCTGGGTGAAATGTCCCAATTCTTCGGTGTGACGAAGAAAAAAATTGAGACCGATCCGGAACACTACATCGATGTGTTGCGTCAGAAGGGATTATGTGTCGTCCTGAAAGGCCACACGACGATCATCGGCTATAAAGATCAGACGGCATATATTGCCTCAGGCAATCCCGGGATGGCAACTGCAGGGACCGGAGATGTATTGGCCGGAATCATCGCGAGTCTTATCGGACAGGGGATGGGAATTTTTGAAGCTACGACAAAAGGCGTTCTCTTGCATGCCAAGGCCGGTGAACTCGCAGCGCAACAAATGGGATATGCCGGGATGATTGCTTCCGATATGATCGTGAAAATTCCCGAAGCTATCCGTTTGCTCCAATAGAACATTTATAGGCGGTGAGATATCTGTCTCATTCGCTGAATCTATAAGCATGGGGATGATTCTATGGATTTAATCCATCGCATTGACATTAATCTTGTGGCGATTGTGTTGCTGGGGTTCGTGGTGTTTTTATCGATGAAACGCTTGAACTTCAAGCAACAAACCAATCGTATCTATGTGATGACATGTGTCATTGTCATCATGCAGTTGATCGTCGAGACGACGACATGCATCATCAATCGTCGTCCTGGGGAGATTATGATCCTGATGGCGGAGATACTCCACGTCATCTTGTTTACGCTTGCGCCCATACTGACGTACACTTGGTTCTTGATGATCAAAACGCTCACCATGCCGAGTTTCAAGATCCAACGTATATGGAATATCGTAATGATCGCACCTGTCATCTTCAATCTCGTTTTGGCAATCCTGTCGCCCTTTTATGGGTTGATATTCTCAATCGATGAACTCAACGTCTATCGACGCGGAGATTACTTTTTTGTCTCGGCCATCATTTGTTATTTTTATCTGGTTTTCGCGATTGTGTATATCATCCGTTACCGGAAACACATCGTCAAGAATGAGATTCCACTTTTCCTCATCGCCACGGCTTTTCCGATCGTCGGAGCCATTTTCCAATCTTTGTTCTATGGGATGCTTTTGATGTGGGCGAGTGCGGCTTTTGCGTTGATTTTCGGCTACATTTTCTTGCAACAGCGATTGATTCATCTCGATAATATGACGGGGTGTTGGTCTCGAGAATCATTTGAAAGTTTTTTTGAGCGACGGATTTTGAAAGAACCGAAGAATCATTTCGGGGCGATCTTTTTTGATATTGACAATCTCAAACACATCAATGATACCTATGGCCATCTCGAAGGCGACAAAGCGATTAAAGAAACTGTCGCGCTCATTAAATCCCACTTGAGTGGAAACGATATCTTGGCGAGAATCGGGGGGGATGAGTTCATTAT
>JAQVTV010000152.1 GCA_028699855.1 Candidatus Izemoplasmatales bacterium
CGGTACCGTAGAAAACACGTATCCATTCGTCAATGCGATATCCGTATACCATCCATCAAAAACATAACCAAATCTGGAAGGAGAAACCGGTTCATTGATCGCCGCTCCCTCCAAATCATTCATATCGCTGACTTCGCTTCCCCCATTAGATTCAAACGATAGGGTGGATAAGGTGCCAATTTTTTGGATCAATGTGGGATTGCTCTGAGACACGAGCGAACCCAAACCAAGTTGACCTGACATATTCAAGCCCCAAGTATAGATCTCTCCGCTTTGTGTCAAAGCAACCGAGTGACTGATGCCCAATCTGACTTGAATCACGGGATCTTCTTCAGAAAATGCGTCGGCGATGTGTGTGGGTACCCACTTTTCAATGGTAGTATCGTCACCCACTTGGCCCGCAGTGTTATTTCCCCAAAGATATACTTCGTTATTTTCAGATAAAGCAGATGAGTGGGTATCTCCCATTGAAAGTTGGACGATTGGGTCTCCCACAGGAAAAGCACTCGTGATATCTGTCGGCGTCGTTCTGTTATCTGTGGTGTTGTCTCCGACCTGACCGTACACGTTTTGTCCCCATACAAAAACCTTGCCGCTTTCGGTGAGCGCCGAAGAGTGTGCCCCACCCACGGTAAGTTGAACCACTTTATCGTCCAGAGGAAACTTATCGGTAATATCGATGGGAACTAATCGAGTCATAATGGTATTATCACCCAGTTGACCAGAATAATTGATTCCCCATGTGAAAACTTTTCCGTTCTGCGTAAGCGCTGATGAATGTGCAGACCCCATAGATATCTGGATTACTTTATCGTCTTCAGTCAAATTAAACGAATTTGTGATGTTTTGAGGTATTAACATATTCGTATCCGAGTCGATCCCTAACTGTCCTTGATTGTTTCTTCCCCAAATATAGACCTTTCCGTCTTGGGATAAAACCGAAGAATGATTATATCCTAAAGATACTTGAATAATCTTGTCGTTCGCAGACAAATTAAAAGAATTCGTAATGTTATGTGGCGACGAACGATTGCTTGTGGATCCGTCTCCCAATTGGCCAAATTGGTTGTTTCCCCATAAATATACTTGACCGTTCTCAGTGAGCGCAGCAGAATGAGAAATCCCATTCGCTAGCGAAACAAGCTTATCGGTTTCGTCGTGATCAATGGAGCCGGTGATGTGATAAGGGGTATATTTATAGCCTGTCAAGTCATTAATAACCTGACTGTGATTATTGGTGCCCCACTTGAATGCCCGCCCGCTTTCTGTCAGCGCCGCAGAGGTGTGCCCACCCACCGACAAGTTGATGACTTGATCCAGTTCAAGATTTAAAGCGGGTCCAAACTGTTCAGAAAAGGCTGAGTCATTGATGTCATAAGTGGCATCAACTCTAAATGATAAAACCTGAGTGAGTAAAATCATTGAAACCAAAAAGATCGACACGATTAATTTTTTCATAGTCCACTTTCCCGCAATATATTTTTGAGTTGTTTTGACATCATTTAATCTATATTTCAAGTATGGATGACACAAAAAAAGCTGAGCAAATATACCTGAATTCCCGAGTTTTTATGGCCGTATTTATGCTTATGTATTGCTTATCTATGAAAACTAATCTGTCATTTTTTGGCTAATAATATAACACAAGCGATGTCATTAGCAATATTATATCACTTTGTGTATGTAATGAAATGAAATCACGAGATATTTGTGCGAAAAAAAACTGGGTTTGACAATCACAACAAAATCAAATCGCGCAAAGGTCAATCCATTTGAGATAAACCTATTTGGGATAGCGATCATGTTGATCTTCAGGTGATATTGGATTGGAATATGACGTCACAAATCCATATTCGCACAAAAAAGGCCCGATTTCAAAAATCGGACGGGAAAAAGACTCAAGGGTTCCGCTTTGTTTGACGTGATTGATCCATGTGAAATGGTTCATATCATGATTCTGAAAGATGTCTTCGACACCACTTTCTGGTCATAAAGAAAAACATGACTCCATCATTCACTCGAATATCTGGTGTTTATAGACGATCTCATCAAATGGATCAACTATGGACCAAACGCCCTCAGTTGTGTTCGAAACGATATAAGCAAAAAACCGGCTATTCTCATCATAGACTGCTTTAAATGAGATACCCGCATCGCCGCCCTCAAGATACGCGGTGTAGGTGTTTTTCTTTTTATACAGCCATAAACCCAGGCCATAATAGATTCCGCGTTTTCGGTTGACGCAAGCATAAGGTTTTGTAAAAGCATCTTTCAATGACGGACTGATGATTTTTCCTGAGTAGAACGCTTCAAAAATCTTCAATAGTCCAGCGGCATTCATGCGCGCTCCCCCGTCGCCCCCACCCATGATGGGTATCGCGTGATTAAAGGGAGTTTTCACTTCATCAAGGTAACCTATAGCAACGTCCTGATCATCAAGATCCGTCCTGTATATACCACACTTCCCAATGTCAAGCGGTTTTAGCAACACCTCATTGACGTAGTCATGATAGGACATCTTCGTCAATGCTTCAATGATCAATGCCAAATAGACATAGGCCCCATTATTGTAGCGAAAAGAAGCTCCGGGCTGAAAAACCATCGGTTTGGCTTCAAAATAAGATAAGTAATCATTCGTTTTGAGCAAGCGGTTGTTTACGATGTTCGCACCACAATCAGGTTCGTTTTCATCCAAATAATCAGGCATTCCCGAGGTGTGAGATAGTAATTGTTCGATAGTGATATGTTCATCATATCCAAGATGCAAATCAAGGATGTCTTTTGCATAAGTTCGTAGGGTTAATTTGCCTTCGTCGATCAGTCGTCCGATGGCAAGTGCAGTTAAAAATTTCGTACCCGAAGCAATAAAAAAATAGGTGTTTGTGTAAATCTTTAGACCTTTATCATGATTCTTTACACCCAGACACGCTTCAAAGAGTGTCTGATTCCCCTTCATAAATACCATATGACCGGAAAAGGATGTTTCTTTGGCCTTGTCAAAAAGGTTCGAAAAAAGAGGGGTGATGTGTTTCGTTTTTGAGTCCATCTCGATCTTTCTCCTTCATTTCTTGTCCTTGGTGTGTGACCAATTGATTCTCAGTCTTTCTTTCGAATTAACATCGTCACACCTTTGACATCATGTTCCAACAAATCCCATTCATCTTGCTGGTTTTTTACGTAATCGTCCAAAAGGGTTGAATCCTCTGGAAATCGGTTCTTGAGCATGCGTGCTCTTTTCTCAATTTTGGGTTGTTGCTCTGCTTTCAGGATCTCAAGTTTTGACTGTGTGATTTCGATGGCTTCGATCAACTCAAAACCGTTCGCTTCACAAAGGTTGGTCCATTGATGTTTGCTTAAGTACGGCCCTTCCGACTCTTTGATGGCAAAGGCATCATCAATGATAAGATATCCTTTGCTTCTAATCGTTTGGCGTAATTTTAGCAAGGTTTCTTCCGGCGTGCCAAGAATATCTCCCGCAGCGGCGAAAACAACCACATCAAAACCTGTTTTTTCTCTCACAAGACGATTGACATCGCCTTGTGCAAAATAGACCAGGTGTGAAAGTCGTTCTTGCTTCGCTTTTTTGACGGCTTCATCAACAAATACCTGCATTAAATCATAGGCTTCAATCTTCGCACCAAATGACTTTGCAAGATGCATGGCAACAATGCCCTT
>JAQVTV010000010.1 GCA_028699855.1 Candidatus Izemoplasmatales bacterium
GTGAAGAATAAACTTCAGTCGGGATTTGGTTGTTGAAGAGGTAACTTTCCAATGAACTGGCGTATTTGCGTGATTTCATCAGCGCATAATCAGCTTCAAGGACCGTTTTATAGATTTGGGCGTAGGTGTTTTTGTGGGTGTCGTAATAAGAGAATACGGCTTCAAAGATATCTTTGCGCTCTTTTGCGGATTGACTCTTCTGAATGAATGCCCGGTAATTGCTGTTGGTGATCGTGACGATTTCTTTGGAGTCGAGCATCACGTCAACGTTTTCGATATCCGCGACAGAAAGGGAACTGTACAGCGATCTTCCCGAATCCGCGAGCTGATTGAAATTGGCGAGAAGCATCTCCGCTTCGTCGTTGAGGATGTGTTCTTGTCTCAGGAAGAGTTTTTCGAAGATGAAGCGGAACTCATGAATCTGAGGGTTGTTCTCGACAAATGCGATGACTTTGTCTCTTCCGAGTAGGATGAGTTCAGGCTCTTCAAAAGATATGGCTTGTTGGAGTTGGGCAAAAGCAATCTGAACTTCCTGCAGACGTGCGGATTTTTCCATATCCTTTTTGTTCAAATCACTTGAAAGCGACGCATAAAGGTACACGCGATAGCCGACTTTCTGCAATTCTTTTTGTAAGGAAAAGTATTCGACAAAAGTATTCTCCGAAGACAGTTTACCTTTATAAGTCCCGAGTTTCGCGATTTTTTCCTTTGTTTCCTGAAGGGCTTTTTGGTAGGCTTCGTCTGTTTCAAATAAGTACGATAAATCCCATTTCATGGATGTTCTGACCTCCTGATTTCTAATATCTTCCATTATACCACTCTTTTTTTGGAAATGGATTACAAAAACACTACAGTATGGTATAATTATAGGACGAAAGCGAGGTACATATCATGATTACGCTATACACCAGTTCGAGCTGTTCCTCGTGCCGCAAGGCAAAAAAATGGCTCGAAGATAACCAAATTCCCTTCAGGGAAAAAAATATCATCGGTATCCGTTTGACCCGAGATGATATCATCAATATGCTCAAATACTCGGAAAACGGCTTTGAAGACATCATTTCAACGCGTTCAAAGGTATTCAAGGAACACGATCTTGATACGGAAGAGATGAAGTTTGGCGAGTTGGCAGATTTCATCATCGATAATCCCACGATATTGAAGCGTCCGATTATCATCAATGACAAAATCATGCAAACCGGATATAACGAGGATGAAATCCGCGCGTTTATTCCGCGTCGATTCCGTGATGAGATTATGTGTCAGGAATGCAAGGAGAATTGTGAGTACAAACGTTGTGTATCACAAGGTTTGGTGCGTACGAAACGCGTGACTTTGACTTGATCAAAGATGTGTGAAGACGTTGGATTCATATGAATCCGGCGTTTTTTTTCTGTCCATTGAATAGACCGCATCACGCGCAGAAACCAAGGCGTTTGTAAACGTTTTACAAACGGCGATATATTGTATTATTCATGATAATAGTATATAATATCTATGGATCTAAAATACACTGGAGGTATGAAAATATGGCAGTCAAAGTAGCAATTAATGGTTTTGGAAGAATTGGACGTTTAGCTTTTCGGATTATGTTTGGCAATACCGATTTTGATATTGTTGCAATCAATGATTTGACGGATGCACGGCAGTTGGCGTATTTATTGAAATACGACAGCAGCCAAGGCAGATATGGTCGCGATGTCACATTCGAGGACAACTATCTTGTCGTCGAAGGAAAGAAAGTACCTGTTTATGCACAAAAAAATCCACTGGATCTTCCTTGGAAGGATCTAGATGTCGATGTCGTATTGGAATGCACCGGGATTTTCACATCAAGAGAAAAAGCATCATTCCATCTTCAAGCCGGAGCGAAGAAAGTCATCATCAGCGCTCCTGCGAAAGAAAAAGACATTCCCACAGTGGTTTTCGGAGTGAATGAAGGTTCGCTCTCCGGATCGGAAACGATTATTTCCGCCGCTTCATGCACGACCAACTGTCTCGCTCCGATCGCGAAGATTCTCGATGAGAATTTCGGCATCGTGAGAGGCTTCATGACAACTGTTCATGCGTACACGAATGACCAAGCGACACTCGATATCCCGCACTCCAAAGGAATCGACAGCCGTAGAGGCCGCGCAGCTGCCGCCAATATCGTTCCCACCACCACGGGTGCTGCCAAGGCTGTCGCTCTCGTATTGCCGCAACTTAAAGGCAAGATGGACGGCATCGCTTTACGCGTACCGGTTATTACGGGTTCGGTCGTCGACCTCGTTGTGGAACTTGAAAAGACCGTGACCAAAGAAGAAATCAATCAAGCTGTCAAAAACGCCGCTTCAGACGTCGTCGGCTATACTGAAGACCCGATCGTGTCAAGTGATGTCATCGGCATGAGCGTAGGCACTTTGTTTGACGCTCAAAGCACCGTTGTTTTGAACACTGATGGAAAACAACTCGTCAAAGTGATCACGTGGTATGACAATGAGTATTCGTTTACCGCGCAGATGGTACGCACGTTAAAATACATGGCTGCGTTAAAGTAATGAAGTGAAAGCATCCTTCGGGATGCTTTTTTGAAAGATAGGGTTTTGTGGATGCTGGAATTCATTTATGATGTTTTGGAAAAATTCGAACAATTTATCTTGGATCACTCATGGTTCGCACCGCTTTCAACGGTGCTTTTGCCGTTTATCGAAGCATTGATCCCTTCTTTGCCGTTGACGATTTTGATCGGGTTCAATCTCAATATGATGGCGACGATTTACGGTGCGACCCAAGGTACGTTTCTGACGGTGCTGCTTTCGACGTTGGGATCATTTTTGGGCATGTTGCTGATATTCATCATCATCCGTGTGACACTCGCGCCCTTTTTCGCGAAGCGTGTTTCAGAAAACAGGTATGGAAAAATGTTTCTCAATGCCGTGGAAGGACCGAATGTCTTCTTGATACTCGTCATCATGTCAAACCCGTTTTTGCCTTCCTCGATTCTCAATTACGCGTTGTCTTTGACCCGCACCAGCGTGCGGAGATATCTGTTTTTGACGATCACATCGCGGTTGATCATCATCATTTTTCTGGTATTCCTTGGCAGTATTTTCGATATTCAAAACCATCCCATGAATATCCTGTGGTTGGCCTTGTTCTATATGGCCCTCTTCGGCATCTGGTATTTCTTTTACCATCATTACCGAAAAAACAAACCCAAGAATCCAGAAGAGTAAGTGGTTCACGTCAATTTCACCTGATGAATCACGCCTTCAGCCGCTCTTTTTATCGTAGAGCCTTTGTGTCTCAATGATTTAGTGATATAATGTTGCCATAGATTTCGAGGTGATTGTACATGAAGATTCAAAAAGAAGAATTGATCAAGCGACGTCAAGCCCTATTCTCAATGATGCAAAAACGGTCATTGGCACTGGTGTATTCGGGGGAAGCCCCCCATAAAACGTTGGACCAGTTTTATGCGTATACACCGAATCGAAATTTCCAGTATCTGACTGGAATCGCTAGGGAGCGGTTTGTTTTAGTCATGCTCAAGAAGGATGTCGAGACCTATACTTATTTGTTTATCGAATCTGACAGCGAGGAAGCGACGAAATGGACTGGCAAACGCCTGATGCGGGCAGAAGCCTCGGAGATTTCCGGTATTCCTCTTGATGATATCGGCTATGTGGCGGGTTTGCCAGAATTCTTGAGCCAGAAGATTCTGTCCGACTCGCGCAAGTCTTTGATCGGCATGCCGAAGATCTTGTATTTGGATATGTATCGTCCCCGGCCTTTGACGAAACCCATCAGCATGATTTACGCCCAGGACATCATCGAGAATTTTCCTGAGCTTGCATTGATGAACCTGTGTGAACTGATCGACCAGCTCAGGCGGGTCAAATCGACGTCGGAAATAGCGCTGATTCAAGAAGCGATCCAGCATACGCGTTCAGGTATCGAACGCATGATGAAAGAAGCCAAAGCCGGCATGAATGAGCGTGCGTTGGCATCGTTGTTCGAGTATCAAATCAAACAGAGTGGCAGTGAAGGCTTGGCCTTCAACACCATTGTCGCGGGAGGACCGCGTGCGGTGGTATTGCATTACGAAGATAACGATCAATCGATAGAGGATCTATCACTGGTCTTGTGTGATCTCGGCGCTGTGGCGGACGGTTATAATGCGGACATCACGCGCACCTTCCCAATCAACGGGAGATTCACACCGCGACAAAAACAACTCTATGAAGCGGTGTTGGAAGTCAACAAAGCGGTGATCGATCAGATTCGTCCCGGTGTGATGGTCAAGGATCTCAATGCTTTTGCGAAAGATGAACTCGCGAATAGGTTGTTGGGATTGGGTATCATCAAGGACAAGATGGATGTGGATCGGTACTACTACCATTCGGTGAGCCATTATCTCGGTTTGGATACCCATGATGTGGGCACCTATCAAGTACCGCTTGAGCCGGGGGTCGTGTTGACAGTCGAACCGGGGCTCTACATTCCTGAAGAACAAATTGGCATCCGTATCGAAGATGATGTTGTCGTGGTTAAGGATGGTGCGATCAACCTCAGTGCTGACATCATTAAAGAAGTAGATGAGATCGAATCATTCATGAAACGATAACCCTGGAGGAACGAATGCATTTCGTTGAAGGCGAAATTCAACAATACCTCTTTTACAATGAGGAGAGTTCATATTCGGTCATCAAGATTGACATCCACGATACCGATGAACCCACGATTGCACGCTATGAACCCACATTGATCATATGTGGGTTTTTTCCCCGTCTTGAGTTAAAACAGAACTATCGCTTTTTCGGTCAAGTGACCGATCATCCGAAATATGGCATCCAATTTACCGCCAATCGTTTCGAACAGGTCGTCGAACGCAGCGATCGTGGCGTCATCGAATACTTGTCTTCGGACTTGTTCAAGGGAATCGGTCCCAAAACGGCACAAGCCATCGTGACACACTTGGGCGTGGACGCCCTCGACAAGATTATGGATGATCCGGATGTGCTGGACGGGATTGCCCTCATCAATCCGGGCAAAAAGGACATCATCGCCAGAACGCTGAAGGAAAACCGGCAAATGGAAACGACATTGGTATGGCTCTATGGGTTCATGATTTCACCGCGGATGGCGATGAAGATTTATCAACGTTTCGGTTTTGCCTCTGTCGATGTCATCAAGCAGAATCCCTATGTTCTGATGAATGAAATCGAACAAATCGGATTCAAACGTGCGGACGAGATCGCACTCAAGATTGGTTTCTCACGCGACCATCCATTGCGAATTCAGGCGGTTTTGTTATACTTGCTTTCTGAATACATGAACAAATTCGGCGATACCTATGTGGATAAGGAACCGTTAATCGACTATGCCGCACAGTATTTGAATCAATCGGGGACCATCGATTTGGATCTTTCAGTCATAGGCGAACAGATTGACGCGTTGGTCATGGATGGTCAAGTCGTCGACATCGAGCGACGCTTGAGCTTGGCGTCGATCTATTTTCCTGAGAAAGCGCTGGCCTCATCTCTGATCAATCGGATCCAAGGACCGGGTGAAACGGCCGATACATCGATGATCGAGAAGTATCTTGATGCATTCGAGCGAGGCCAAACAATCCAGTACACGGACAAGCAACGTCAAGCCATCATCACAGCACTCACGAATGATCTGACGATCATCACGGGTGGGCCGGGAACGGGTAAAACGACAATCATCGATGCGATTGCCCATATTTTCTCGATGATTCATCACAACTTGAGTGCGGATGATATCAAACTCGCTGCGCCGACCGGCAAAGCCGCCAAACGTTTGAGCGAAGCGACTTCGCGTGAGGCCACGACGATTCATCGATTGTTGGGCTATGATTACGAGGGCAGGTTCACCTACGACAAACACCACCCACTGAGGGCAGAACTTGTGATCATCGATGAAGTTTCGATGATGGACACGCTACTGGGTTATCATTTCTTTCAAGCATTGTCCTCAAAGACGAAATTGGTTTTGGTCGGAGACCATAACCAACTCCCCTCGGTCGGGCCGGGGCAAGTGCTGAGCGATTTGATCGATTCATCGTTGATCGATGTGGTTTATCTCGATCGGATCCATCGTCAAGCCCAGGATTCAGCGATTGTGTCCTTGGCGTACGACGTCTTGCATCAGCACCTATCGGAAGAGGTGTTCAAACGGCACCCGGACCGGGAGTTTATCTTGTGTCGGGAACATATGGTGCCGGACTATATTTTGAAATCTATTCATAGTGCACGTCAGAGCGGTTATACGCTGCTTGATGATATTCAGGTGCTGATTCCCATGTATAAGGGCGCAAACGGGATTGATCGAATCAATCAACTCATTCAAGAGCGTTTCAACGCCCATAACAAGGCATATCAGATCGTTTCGGGGGATCGTCGTTTTCGTTTGAACGATAAGGTCATGCTGCTTGTCAATCAACCGGAAGACGGTGTGATGAACGGCGATATCGGCATCATCACGGACATGATCGAAGACAAAGAGATGATTGTGGATTTTTCAGGGATTCACGTGAAATACAATGTCAATGATCTCGACAACATCACGCTTGCCTACGCCATCAGCATTCACAAAGCTCAAGGAAGCGAGTTTCGCGTGGTGATTCTCCCGCTTGTAAGGAGTTATCGGATCATGTTGAAGCGAAAGTTGCTCTACACCGCGATCACACGCGCGAAAGAGCATTTGATCATGATCGGCGACAAAGAAGCCCTACATTACGGGGTTTATGACCACGAGCCACCCCGAAAGACATGGCTCCGAGAAATGCTGAAACTACCCGAAGAAACCAAGCCGAAACCGACGATTGCGGATTTTATGTAATTGTGGCGAAAACATTGCATTCATCGTTCAAATGGTGTATAATACCGGTAAATCGATGCGAAAGCCAAGTAGCGATCATGATGGTGCTTCAGAGAGTCCGGACTCGGTGTGACCGGATGCACGCTTGAACCGCGAAGCTCCTTTCAAGAGGCGGCAAAACCGCCCGCAGTTCTGCGTTATGGACATCGAGTGCTAGATATTCTAGAACAAAGGTGGTACCGCGTTCAATCGTCCTTTACTGAAAAGGATGATTTTCTTTTTGTGGAGGTTATGACATGAAACATTTAAGTGGCAACGAAATCCGGAAACTATGGCTTGATTTTTTTCAAAGCAAAGGTCATTCCATCGAAAAAGGCGCATCATTGATTCCCATTGATGATCCGACTTTGTTATGGATGAATGCCGGTGTCGCGGCGTTGAAGAAGTATTTCGACGGTTCCCAGACTCCGAAAAACCCGAGGATCGTCAATGTCCAGAAATGCATTCGCACGAATGACATCGAACGGGTCGGGAAGACGGCGAGACATCATACGTTTTTTGAAATGCTCGGTAATTTCTCGATCGGCGATTATTTTCGTGAAGAAGCGGTGAAGTGGGGTTACGAGTTGTTGGTTTCGGACAAGTGGTTTGGTTTTGATCCGAACAGATTGTATATGACCGTCTACCCGGATGACTTAGACACACGGAAGCTATGGGAAGCTCAGGGAATTGATCCGACGCATATTGTCGCGACCGAAGACAGCAATTTCTGGGAAATCGGCGACGGACCGTGCGGGCCCTGCACGGAGATTTTCTATGATCGCGGACCCGAGTATGGCGACTTTGGTGTGGATGCCATTCGCGATGACATCGATAACGAGCGCTTTGTGGAGATTTGGAATATCGTCTTTTCACAATATAATGCGATTTCGGGGCTGCCACGTTCGGCATATCCGGAATTACCGAAGAAAAACATCGACACCGGTTCGGGTCTTGAACGGATCGCGATGGTGTTGCAAGAAGTCACATCCAACTATGAAACCGACTTGTTCATGCCGATCATTGAGCGGATCGAGGCGATTTCAGGAATCGACTACACAGGTCAGATGTCTTTCAAAGTCATAGCTGATCATATCCGTACCGTCACTTTCGCTATCGCGGACGGCGCATTGATGAGCAATGAAGGTCGCGGCTATGTTTTAAGACGCCTGTTGCGGCGTGCGGTCAAACATGGCAAGAAACTCGGAATCGAACGGACGTTCATGGCGGAGTTGGTCGATGTGGTCGGTGAGATCATGAACGATTTCTATCCCTACGTCAAGGCCAATGCCGAGCTGATCAAGCAGATCGTCTCCCAAGAGGAAGCGAAGTTTTTGGAAACCCTGGCGACAGGAGAAAAGAAGTTCACGCAAATCGTCCAGGCGACAACGCAAAAAACCATCAGTGGCGCGGATGCGTTCATGCTCTATGACACCTTTGGGTTTCCCATCGAGTTGACTATCGAGTATGCCGAAGAGATTGGATATGATGTTGATCAGGACGGGTTTCAAGGGGAAATGCAAGCGCAACGCGATCGCGCAAGACACGCCAGAAAAGATATTCAATCGATGAAAACCCAAAATGAGGCTTTCCTGGATTTCACTGAACCTAGCGAGTTTGTCGGTTATGATGTTTCTATCGTCGAAACCAAGATCATCAAGGTGTTCGACGATGGTGTGGTACTCGAGAAAACACCGTTCTACGCGACCTCGGGCGGACAAGTCTCGGATACGGGAGTCATCTATAACGACGATTTTCAGATACAGATCACCCATGTGGAGAAGCTCCCGAACCATCAGTTCATCCATCATTTTGAGACGAGCAAAGGCATGCCTATAGAGGGTGCGAAGGTCACGGCAGCGGTCAATCAGGAAAGAAGAAAGATGATCACCTATCATCACTCGGCGACACATTTGTTGTTCAAGGCTTTACGTGACCATCTCGGACCCCATGTCTCGCAACAAGGTTCACAGGTGTCGGATTTGTTTCTCAGGTTTGATTTCAATCACTTTCGCTTGCCTTCGGATGAAGACATCCTACACGTGGAACACCAGGTCAATCAAATGATTGCATCCCCATATCAGGCGAAAACCATGATTCTGCCCGTCGAAGAAGCGGTGAAGAAGGGTGCGATTGCGGAGTTTGGAGAAAAATATGACGACTTGGTGCGCACTGTCGACCTCAAATACACCTTGGACCTCTGCGGAGGTACGCACGTCAAAGATATCCATGACATCCGCCGTTTTGCGATTCGCGCCGTATATTCGATTGGTTCGGGAATCTACCGGATTGAAGCTTTGGCGAACCAAAGGGTCGAAGCCATCATTGAAGCTTTCAAGGGGACGGATGAGAACATTGCCGGCATCTTGCACAAAGCAGAGACCATCGTTCAAAACGCGAGAGAAAAGGGCATCGATCTGCAAGGCGTCGCATTGCCTGAATTCGCATTAACCTACAGTTATCAAGACATGATCCATAAACGGCAACAATTCGAGAACATCCAGCAACAAGTCAAGGAACTCGAAAAGCAATACAATCAGTTGCTCGCGGCTTCTACGACCCGCGTATTGGATACGTATCTCGAACATGTCCACGATCACAAACTGATCATCTCCGTCGGAGAACTTCCGATTCAGCAGTTGAAGCAATTGGCGGATAATTTGTTTCAAGCGATGGAGGGTGGATTTGTCTTTCTTTCCTCCAGCGATCAAGGCAAGGTTTTGTTCGTGGCCAAGAGTTCAATCGCAGAATATCATGCGGGCGAGATTGTGAAGTTCGCAGCGCAATTGGTCGGTGGTAACGGTGGAGGCAGACATGATTTCGCACAAGCCGGCGGCAAGGACGTGGATCAAATCCTGACGGCGATTGACCAAGTGAAGGAGCGACTCTCATGAGGGTGCTCGGACTGGATCTCGGATCGAAAACCCTCGGCATGGCACTCAGCGATCCGAGCGCGATTCTCGCTACGGGAATCGGAACCCTACGTTTTCCCGAACATGATTATGACCAGGCGTTGCATGAGTTGATGCAAGTCATCGAGCGCGAGAAAGTAGGAAAGATCATTCTCGGGCATCCGAAAAACATGGATAATACGTCGGGTTTTCAAGCCCAAGTCTCAGAAGAATTCAAGCAAAAGATCGAAGGGCAATGCGATATCGAAGTCGTTTTATGGGACGAACGCCTGACGACGCGCATGGCGCATCACGCCTTGTTTCAAACGCATTCCAAACGGAACACCAAAAAACAAAAGGTGGATCAAATAGCGGCCACCGTTCTATTACAAAGCTATCTTGATAGCAGAAAGCAGGGATAAAAATGGAAGATAAAGAATATTTGATCGTCACGGATGAAAACGGCCAAGAGATCGAGTGCGAAATTGTCATGACCTTTACGAGCGATGAATTTAACAAATCCTACGTCGTCTACCAAATCAAGGATGACGAGTCCGGTGAATATTATGCGGCATCCTATCGTCCGGAAGACGGGGATGAAGGTATGCTCGGAGAAATCGAGGATGACGCCGAATGGGATTTGATCGAAGAAGTCCTTGAAAGTTTTCTAGAAGAAGCAGAAAGCGAGCATTCCCATGAAACTGAGGCCGAGCAAGAATAAGCGATTGTGGCTTTTTTGGGGATGTAGCGGGTGTAATGACATGAATCGTCACCTGTCTCTCCCGCGGAACGCGTGAGCACATCGCCGAATGCGCCAACCATGCAGGATGACACGTTGGCGTTCATCAAGCACATCATCACCGAACGATCGATTGCACGCATTCTCGAACTCGGTGGTGGTTTTGGCTTTGGCACGATTCGGCTCGCAGATATCTCTCAAGCCGACATTATCTCGATCGAGATCGATCACGACCGGTGCGACATGGCAAAAAAACAGGTGGAAGCAGCCCATTATTCAGCGCGAGTCCAAGTCATCGAAGGAGATGCATTGACCATCGATCCGCTCCCCTTGGGGAAATTCGGTCTGATCATCATCGACGCTGCGAAGACGAAGTATCAACGTTTGTTCGAGCACTATGCGCCCATTCTGGAAAACGGCGGCGTGATGTTGAGCGACAACGTGCTGTTCCGCGGTCAGGTGCAACATCCGGAAACGATCCTCAGTCGCAACCGCCGTCAACTCGTTCAAAAGATTACCCGCTATAATGAATGGCTTACCCATCTTGAGCATTACGAGACAACCTTTTATGATATTGGAGACGGCATCGCGGTCTCCATCAAAAAGGAGTGATTCTGATGCGAATCGTCGCGAAAATGCACCACTTGACAGAATTAGAAACCTTTATGGAGATGAATCTGGATGTTTTTTTGCTTGAGACGCCTTACGCCAAAGCAGCGAAACATCCCTTTTCTATGGATGACATCAAAGGACTGACCGCATCCGTGCATCGTCAAGGAAAGCAAGTGTATCTGCTCATGGACCGGATGATTCATGAGGGCGATCTTTCGGGCATCACCGGATATCTCTCAGAAGTCAGTTCGTTCGTGGATGGAATCGTCTTGGCGGATATCACCGTGGCGATCATCTTGCAGAAACTCGGGGCACCCCGGGTGGGGATTTATCAACCCGGACCTTTGAATACCCATCATCACATCGCATCCTTCGTGCAGGATCTGGGTATGCGTGGTTGGGTGCTCGCTCCGGAGTTGACTTTATCCGAGATAGAATCCATCACATCTATGGACTCCGGTGTAGAAATCGGTTTTCAAGGGTTCGGACATATCGAGATGTTTCACACGAGAAGGCATCTGTTGACATCGTTTTTCACCCATGAGGCACAAAGTATTGATCCACAAGCGACGTATTTTCTCAAAGAAGCGTCACGTCAAGAATATTATCCCATCATCGAATGTGAAGAAGGAACGACGATCTATCGTCCTATCATGTCCTCGCGCGCATACCTTGACCGCTTGCGCGCGTGTATCGATGACGTGTATCTGATGCGTCTGAATATCGATGATGATGCTTATTTTCAACAAGTCAAAGCCTATCTGACTGGAGATTTTTCTCTGATTCATGAAGAGGGATATTCTACAGGATATCTCGAGAAAATGATCGATATGGATCCTGAGGTGGGCTCATGAAACCGGAATTACTGGCCCCTGCCGGCGATTTGGAAAAGGTCCGGATTGCGTGTTTGTACGGGGCCGATGCCGTGTATATCGGCGGAAACACCCTATCACTTCGCGCACGCTCTGATGTGATGGAATACGCACAGATTCATGAAGCAGTACGCATCGCGCACGGGTACGGAAAGAAACTGTATCTCGCGGTGAACATCATCATGCATGAAGCGGATCTCGACGGCTTGGACGAACAATTAGTGGCATTGGCGGCCACGGGCGCCGATGCGTTCATCTGTTCCGATCCGTACATCATCGAACGGGCTTTGGCATTGACGCAGACCGATATCCACCTTTCGACGCAGATGAGTGTGACCAACAGCATCGCGGTGAATGAATGGCAAAAACGCGGAGTCAAACGCGTGGTGTTGGCCAGAGAACTCACCATTTCGGAGATCAAGGCCATTCGTCAAGCGACGACGATGGAACTTGAAGTGTTCATCCATGGCGCGATGTGCTCCGGCTATTCGGGGCGGTGTACTCTGTCGAACTGGATGGCGGATCGCGACGCCAACCGAGGCGGATGTGCCCATAGTTGCAGGTGGGCCTATGATCTATACCAGGGACAGACGAAAATCAGTGACGCGTTTTATCTCGGGGCGACGGATCTCGAGGCAAGCGATTATATGGATGAACTTGAAAAAATCGGCGTCAACTCACTCAAAATCGAAGGCAGGATGAAATCCGTCCATTATATCGCATCCATCACGAGCGCTTACCGACAACTCCTCGATGATCAAGATCGTGTGCATCTTCAACCGATGGTGCATCAATGGTTGAGCCGTGCCAAAAATCGGCCTACGGGTGTCGGTTTTCTGGGAGGACGCGACCATGTGGAACAAATCTACGCCCATACACCCCTTGGAAAAACGGCAGTTTTTGTCGGACTCGTCATCGATTATGACCCCCTGACGCGGCATGCCCTTGTGGAACAACGCAATCATTTCCGACCTGGTGACATCGTCGAGATCCTATCTCCGAAAGGCATCAAAGGAAGTATCATCATCGAAAACATCATCAATAGCGAAGGCATGCCTATCGATGCCGCAAGGCATCCGCAAGAAACTGTCAGCATTCCCTCGAATATTGTTTTGGAACCCTATGACATGTTAAGGAGCGTGCGTGATGCATAAACCGATTATCATCGCCGTGGCGGGCGGATCCTCATCCGGAAAAACGACGGTGGTCGAAAAGATTTTGGCTAATATGGGCGATTATCCCATAGTCGTGATCAAGCATGATGATTACTATAAAGACCAAGCCGACATGTCGTTCGAAGACCGTCGTTTGGTCAATTATGACCATCCTTTCGCATTGGACAACGATTTGTTCTATGAACAACTCACGGCATTGATCTCGGGTGAAACCATTGAGAAGCCCACCTATGATTTCGTGAAACTTACGCGTGCAGAGAAGATTGAGGTCATCACGCCGGCGAAAATCATCATCCTCGAGGGCATCTTGATTCTCGAGGACGATCGGATTCGACAACTCGCGGATATCAAGATTTTTGTCGAGGCCGATGATGATCTTCGCTTTATTCGCAGAATGATTCGCGATACCCAAGAGCGCGGGCGTACGATCGAAAGCGTGATCGATCAATATCTGCAAACAGTCAAACCGATGCATTTCGCTTTTGTGAAACCCACAAAGCGATATGCGGACATCATTATCCCCAACGACTATTCTCACGATGTGGCCGTGGATTTAATTAAAGCGAAAATAATGTCTATCTTAAATAAATAAATTGTGCTATAATATACAACACTTATTAATCAGGAGTGAATCATGGAAAATACATACAAACTAACCGAACAAGGTTATCAAAAACTGAAGGCTGAACTCGAAACCCTTAAAGAGGTCGACCGCAAACAAAATCTAGAGGCACTGAAAGAAGCCCGTGCCCAAGGTGATCTGTCCGAAAACGCAGAATATGATGCAGCGAGAGACGAGCAGGCACGTATCGAATCCCGGATCAAGGAAATCGAAAATATTCTGAAGCACTCGGAAATTATCGCGAGCTCGAACAACTCGAAAGTCGTTTCGATCGGTAAAACCGTGATGATCAAGTTTCCTGAGCAGAAAATTGAGCGTGAATTCACCATAGTGGGTCATTTGGAAGCAAACCCGCTTCAAGGCAAGATTTCCAACGAATCACCGATTGGTCGCGCTTTGATTGGTCGCAAAAAGGGACAAACGATCCAATATAAGGCCGAGACAGGTGCCGAGATCACGGTTGAGATTATCGATATCAAATAAAGAGAAACGAGATTTTCTCTTTTTTGTTTCAAGGGGGTACTCAGATGATTGCGATTATTGGGGCGATGGATCTGGAAATCCAGCACCTGCTCGAAGATTTTCAGGAAACAAGACGGGTGAATTTCGCCGATAAAGTGGCATATATCGGTCAATTGGACGGCAAAGACGTAGTCATTGCTCTTTCCGGCGTGGGCAAAGTCAACGCCGCCATGACCACGAGTGTGCTGTGCCATGAGTTTCCATTGCAATGCATCATCAATATCGGCGTGGCCGGAGGCGTTAACGCCGCCAAGGTCGGTGATATCGTTCTGGCCGAAGGACTGGCGTATTTTGACGTGTCTTTGAATGGAATCGATGATGTGCCTTATGGACAGATGGGCTCGGATCCGTTGATCGTGCGTGCCGATGAAGGAATGCTTCATCGGGGTGAG
>JAQVTV010000011.1 GCA_028699855.1 Candidatus Izemoplasmatales bacterium
ACGATCCCGCCCACAACCGATGCGCCCACAACCCAGATAACCGACAGCTATTCTGTGACATTGTCCTATGACAAAGTCACAGAAGCGGACCTTCATGTCGACTTCACGGAAACGGATTTCACGGTAGTGGCAATCCTCACAGTATCTGGCACACCGCTTTTTGAAGGCGATGGTGAAGTCACCGATACGGGAATCGTGTTGTACGTTTCTTTCCTAGAAGCCCATCAAGTCGGGAAACACTATTATCTTTTGGAAACGACGAACGGCATCATGGAGTTATGGCTTGATATCGTCGACACGCGCAAACCGGAACTGATCGGCTCCAACACCATCACTTATGAAGCGGGTGTCGATCTTGTGTTGACATTTGAATTATATGAAGGCAGTATTTACGGGGCTTCGGGTAATGGGATCACTCAGAATGACTATCAGGTCATGGAAAATGTCGTGACAATCGACATCGACTTCATCGAAATGAAGTTTATTGAAACACCAGAACGCCAAGCTTTGATCGTCAGCGTCACATTGCTCTATCCAGAAGGTGTGATTGCGGCGTATATCTATATCTATCAACCTTGATCGTCGATCATATGACAGAGGATCTGAAAGCGATGCTTTTGGATCCTTTTTGTTTTGACAAGCAGAATCACACATGATATACTATCTGTGACTGTTTTTATATAATTAGTCACAAGGAGGTAGTTATGCCAAAAGCATTCACAAAACCACAAAAGGAAATGATCGAAGCACAGCTCATTCAGGCGACCATGGTTCGGCTCAACCGTTTGGATGAGGAAAAGTTGACAGTGGATCAATTGGTACGGGATGTGGGAATATCCAAAGGCGCTTTCTATCTCTTTTTCGATTCAAAAGAGGCTTTGATCTTTCGTACCATCGTTTCGATTCACGATCGTGTGGAAGGCGAAATGCTTTCATTGATACATGAAAATCACACACAAGATCAAAAGGCTCAATTCATCGACATCATGAATACCTTGTATGCTTCCGTTCAAGAAGCGCCATGGCTTTTGAAACTTGAGGGTACGATGTATCAGGATCTCGTCAAAAAAGTCGACCATAATGCATTGGATGCACATCTGGAGAGAGATCAGGAAATGACACGACGTCTCATGGATAACTTTGGAATCAAAGACTGTGATGAAGCCATCTTGTCCGCGCATATGCGAGCGATATTCATGTTGCTGCTACACAAAAAAGAAATCGGGGAAGCCTATTTTGACATCGTCGTCTCTCAACAAATTTCCTGGCTTGCAGATGCACTTTTCGGGAGGAAATCAGATGATTGATATCCGTGGACTGAATTTCAGTTATCACAAAACACCTGTCATCAAAGACATGAATCTCACGATTCATACAGGTGAGATTTTCGGACTTCTCGGGCCTTCAGGCGCAGGTAAGAGCACAGTCCAACGCATCATGATCGGATCGTTACGGACATATGAAGGTTCTGTCCGGCTTTTCGACAAGGAAGCCAGGGATTTACGGGATCGGGACTATCATCAGATTGGCGTTCAACCTGAAGTGCCGCAGTTTTATACTAAATATACCGCCATGGAAAACCTCACGTTTTTTTCATCCATGTATCAAGCGGTAGAGGTGGATATCCCATATTGGGTAAAGCGTGTGGGGTTGGAGGCGGATATCCACAAGCGTGTCAGCGATTATTCCAAAGGCATGAAGACACGGCTCAATTTCATTCGCGCACTGCTCCATCATCCGATCATCCTGTTTTTGGATGAACCGACGAGCGGTCTGGATCCCATCAATCAGAAAATCATCAAAGACATCATCCATGAGATGAATGCCTTGGGAGTCACGATCGTCATCACGACCCATAACATGAAAGACGTGGAAGATTTGTGCCACAGCATCGCGTTTATCAACCATGGAAAAATCTTGGCTCAAGGGCCGATCCATGAGTTTCTTCATACCTCGCCTGTACACCACATCCGCGTGGTGGTTGAAGCGGGCGGGTCGTTCAAGACTGAAGTAGTGGAACTGAGACAACTGTTTACAGATAAATACAAAGATTTATCCGAGCAGCACATGATCCGTTTGATCCAATCGGATTCTTCGAGTCTGAATGATGTCTTCATTCGCTTGGCGGGAGAAGGAGATGATGAGGGTGCTCAAAAATCTGAAGAATGATTTTCGCTTTTTCTATCAGTATCGCATTTTGCATGTGTATGTCCTCATTCTGCTTTTCTATTGGTTTCTGCTTTCCATCTTCGATGGCGAGATGCTCGTGATCCTCAAACGTGCGCTTCTGTTCAGCGAACCCATCGTCCTCGGTTTCTTCTTTATGGGCGGTATCTATTTGATAGAAAAGCAAGAGGGCATCATCGACATGATGTTGGTGACGCCGAGAAAGATATTCCATTACTTTCTCGCCAAACACCTCGCATTTCTGTGTGTCGGCATCGTCCTGGGCACGATCATCAGCCTCATCCGCACCCGTGATTTCTCATTCGGTCTGATCTTGACCTTGTTTTTGGCCAACGTGCTTTTCACATCGTTCGGAATCTTGGTTTCGCTCAAAGCGCAAAACGTCAATCAATACATTATCCTCAGTCTCGGCTTTTCGTTCCTGCTTGTGATTCCCTTCGTGTTGATGATTCTCTTGGGCAATCCATTCTATCTGATCTACCATCCCTTTGGGCTCATTTACTTGCTGGCGATTCATCCGTTTGTCGTTATTCCGTATGCGGAGGGATGGTTATGGCTCTTGTTGGCATCACAAGTGGTTGTGATGTTTCTTTTGATCTATCGCATCTTTTCAAGACATGTGAGGTTCGGAAGATGAGCACCGTCAGGATATTCATCAACCATTCCATCAGAATGATTTTCAAAGATCCCATGTTGATCCTGCTCCTTGTGTGTCCGTTGCTGATTGCCTTTGTCTTCAAGGCGGGAAATGAGATTTTGGCACCTGTTTTGATGGATGCCTATGCTTTTGATCTGAGCCCATACCATGCATTCATTGATTTCTTTGTCCTGTTTCTCGGCAGCATGATGATGGGTGTCGTGACCAGTTTTGTGTTGATTGATGAGAATGACGAGGGCGTGAGTCGCTATTATGAGATTACCCCGCTGGGCAAGAAGCGTTATCTCATGTATCGCATCGGTATCCCGTGGATGATCTATACCATCGAGTTCTGTCTGATTTCCGTTTTCGGGTTGCTTGTTCGGCCGAGCTTCGGAGAAATCTTCTTGCGTTATCTTTTCGCGATATCACAACTTCTTTTTTGCGGGCTTCTTGTTTTGGCGCTTGCTAAAAACAAGTTGGAAGCCTTGGTGGTTGCGAAGCTGGTAGGGCTCATGGTGGTTCCTCTCATTGTTCCTTTGTTCATCGAAGCACCCATCACCTATGCTTTGATCCCGTTCCCGGGATTTTGGCTGGGAAAGGGTCTGCTTCTTGAGGCGGATGATTATCTTCTATATGCGTTGATCATGGGAACGATGTTGTCCTTATGCTATGCGTGGGTCCTCTATCGGAGGGCCTTTCGTAGCTAGGTAAAAAAGTTACAATTGTAACCAAAAACACTTGATAATCGTCGATATGTGGTGTATAATGTAATCATATTTGATGAGAGGTAAGATAATGCCTGACCCTGTGGTTACTTTTCTCACGAGAACAAAACGGCTCATTCGTCTGGGTCGATGCCGTTTTGAGAGCCGTCAATATCCAGACGGCAGGGATTACTTAACCGTTCTTACGGAAGATTTCATGATTACTGTCGCACATGCTTGGGAGCAGATATCTCGTTTGACACAACACCTAGTTGTGTGTGACGGAAAGCCGGATTATGAAAAGGATGCGGATACATATGTATTCAAGAAAACAATTAACAGCGTCGTGGCATATATAAAGATAAAGATCGAACATGACAGCCATGGAGAAGTAGTTGTAGTGATCTCATTTCATAAAGATGATTATTGATCTGTAGGAAGGTATAAGAGGATGAACGAAATAGTATATTGCGATATTTGTCACGAGCGGACAGATTCTTTTGTTACAACAATATTGCAGGAATTTCATATCAATAAACAATCGATAACAGTCCCGATCCCGGGCCGTTTTTGCTCGATATGCCATAGTAGAGTGTATGATTCCGAGCTTGATCAAGCCGCAAGTGAAGCTGTCATTTCCGCATACGGAGAGAAGTTTGGATTATCGGGTTCGGACATCGTTCGTTTTCGCAAGAAGTACAAGCTGAGTCAGGATATGCTTTGTAAATTCATCGGAATTGCCAAAAAGACATTGATCAGCTATGAGAAGAATCAAGCGTTGCCGAATGCCCATTATCGTCAATTACTCAAGTCGGTCATTGAGAATCCTGATATCTTATTCACGTTCGCCAAAAACACGGATATCCCGTTAACAACCAAGGAAGAGAAGAAACTGGAAGATATCCAGGAAATGGAGACGAGTTCTCAACCAGAAATCAACCAATATACGGGTTATACAGCATTCTCTTTACCTAAATTGACACAGATGATTCTTGCCTTATCGTCGAAAAAGATTTCTTTGACGCGACTCAACAAAGGCCTGTTTTTCGCGGACTTCAATTATTATCATGATACTGGCAGATCAATTACAGGAAATCAATATTATCGATATGACCACGGTCCGATTAACACAGATTTATATCAAGTCATGACGAAGCTCGTCGAAGACGGGTGGGTGAATGTAGAGAAAGTTGCATTTCATGGAGAGATGATCTCGATGTATGAAGCGGCGGATTATCCGGATTATTCATTGTTTTCCGAGACCGAGAAGCGGATCATCAAGGCGGTTGCGCGTTATATCAGGAATAATAACGCGGAGCAGGTTTCTGATGCCTCGCATCAAGAGATTGCATGGACGGACACTGAACCCTACGCGCCCATATCTTATGAATATGCCAAGAATATCAAAATGACTTTTTAAGACGCATCAAAATGTTACATCACGAGGTTTTTTTCTTTGCTGATACATTCGTTCAGGCAATGATAGATCAAAACTCAATAATTATCTATACATGTTGATAAAAAGTGATACAATTATCCTGAACTCAGTTATACTTCATGAGTTCAGGCTTTTTTGGGAGGCACATCATGAAACACATCAAAGCATTGCTCATCATCATCCTGTGTGTGATTGCGATCATGGCATGTTCGGCGCAAACGACAGATTGGACGAACTCACCCACTTCGTCCACCACGACCATCAATTTGACTATCTCGTCTAGTCAAGATCATCAAAGTCTGTCTCCCAGCACCCTCGGGCCTACCGTGACGATGGCTCCGACCGATGATGGAACCGATGCCCGCACGAGTTCTCCGACATCGACGCTTTTACCGCCGATTCTGACATCAGTTCCCTTACCCGAAACTGCCACTATTCCTTCTGGAATGACACCAACGACTGCGCGGTACCACTTTTCGTATGCGATTGTGATTCCTGCGCTTGAAGACGTGATTCTGGATTTGAGCACGACCGAATCCGTCATCTTCGAATTGATTGATTATTCGGGGATGAATGTGCATCCTGCATTCTACCAGATTTCCGGAACGAACGTCACCTTGACGGCCATATTTTTGTCGCTACATCAAATTGAAACGTATATCTATTACCTCGGAACTGATCGGGGAACCATCCAAATTGATTTGTCTTTCGTCGGAGAATAGACTTTTTTCTCTTATGCGTCTTGTCTGATCACGGGTGACACACCGCTAGAAGCGATTGTGTTTCTTGATGCCCTGTGTTAGAATACGTTTTGGAATGAAGGGGTGCCAAGATGAAAGATATACTTAGAGAATTTCTCAACGAACACGCATTCACATTCGCCTTTTTTGATCCGAAAGACGTCATTTTTCGTTTGGAATATAGAGAAAAATGTGCGATGAATGTATGCGGTCGCTACAAGACATCCTGGTCGTGTCCGCCTGCGATCGAATCGGCAGAATCCATGATTCGTCGACTTCAGAGTTATCCTGAAGCCTTGGTGTTTTCCAAAGTCTATCCTTTGGAAGATCCATATGATTATCCTTCCATGGAAAAAGCGCTTCAAGATATCATGAAGCAGACGCTCATGCTGCAAGAGCGTTTGGTTCACGAACACTTGCGAGGTCAATATGAGATCCTCGCTTCCGGTAGTTGTATGATTTGTGCCAAATGCACGTATCCGGATCAACCGTGCCGTTTTCCCGATAAGATGCTCATTTCCATGCAAGCGCTCGGACTAGATGTGGCGGATTTGGCCAATAAAGTCCAGATGACGTATTATCAAGGACCCAAGACAATCACGTATTTTGTGACGGTTTTCTTTCACCCCGAAGGCATGATTCCAGTAGAAGTGATTCATGAACAGACCCGCACATGGCTTTTTGGCGAACGAGACCAGACCATTCTTGATTTGCTTCAGAGGAACCGCTATTTCATCGAAAGCCCGTGTGGTGGAAGAGGTGTATGCGGCAAATGTGATGTCATCGCAGACGGTGTCGTCGTCAAAGCCTGTCAGACCCAGATAAGGCCGAAGCAAGTCTTGCATACAAAGAAGGCTGCGGCTTATGGCATCACCGATTTTGGCAATGAATCATGGACTGGAAAAAAGCAGAAGGGATTTGGACTTGCCCTTGATTTGGGTACGACCACCCTGGCCTTTTACCTCGTCGATTTGGAAAAACAACGCGTCATCGATGTCACCTCCATCCAAAACGACCAAAGCATCTACGGCGCGGATGTCATTTCGCGAATCAAGGCGGCGATTTCCGGACATCGCGAAGATTTGCACCAAAGGATCATCCAACAGATTGAACACATCATATCGCTTTTTTGCACGAAGCATCCAATCATGACCTTATCCCGCCTCGCAGTGACGGGGAATCCGACGATGCTCTATCTATTGCTCAATCTCGATCCCTCATCTTTGGGCTATGCGCCATACCACGCCCCTTTCCAAAAGTTTGATCCGGTCTCGGGGAGGAGTTTGGGTTTATCCGTTCAGACAGTCCAGGTGGCACCGATCCAAAGCGCCTTTATCGGATCCGATGTCGTCATGGGCGTCATCGCTTCAGGGATGACAGAGGATAAAAGTGCGTTATTGATCGATTTGGGCACGAATGGCGAGATCGTCCTCACACATCGAGACGCATGGTTCGCCACATCCGCTGCCACGGGGCCCGCGTTTGAAGGAGCCACGATTGAAATGGGCATGGGCGGTGTTGACGGAGCGATCAATGCTTTGATGCAAGACGCGGGACGCCTGTCCTATACCACTGTCAGTGGCGAAGCCAAAGGCATCAGCGGTTCGGGATTGGTGGACTTCATGGCAATATTGATCCAAAACGGGATGGTCGATGAGAGCGGGGCGATTACCCCACAAACACATCCCGATATCCGATTCTCCGATGATAAAGTTTATATTACAAAAGAAATTTATATCACTCAAAAGGACATCCGCCAGTTTCAACTGGCCAAAGCGGCGATTCACGCCGCGATATTGCGGATTTTGGAGCATGCAAATTGCGATGTCGATGCGATCGAGCGCGTGTATCTCGCCGGCGGCTTCGGCTTCTATTTGAATCAGGATCACGCCTGCATCACCGGGTTACTCCCGCGAACATTCAAAGGAAAAATCGTCTCGGTCGGCAACACTTCTGGCAAAGGCGCGATCCAGCTCCTCATCGATCCCGATCGCATGTCGTTGGCAGAAGCACTCTGCGACCGGATACAATCGATCGATCTGGCACAGGATGTGAGATTTTCACAGATGTTTGTGGATCAGATGGGCTTTACAGCAGAAGGAGATGAATAATCGATGAATGTGCGCGTCAGTCCCTATGCGTTGAGTCAAGTCCTCGATTTGAAGGATCTCGAACAGTTGTTCAGCCATTTCGCGAACCTGACAGGAATCGATGTGTCGCTCCATGACACGGAAGGCGAAGAAATCCTCGCCTATCGCATCCAAGGCGACAACAACATTTGCGAACTCGTGAAATCACGCCAATCCAACTGCAATCTGCAGATGAAATATGCCGGGTTTAAAGCCGCTGAACTTGGGGATGCGTATATTTTTCAATGTGGTACGATGGTCAAATGTTCTGTCCCAATCCTGTTTGAAGAACGCTATCTCGGATCGGTTGCCTGTGGACCTGTTCTGCTTTGGGAAGCTGACGAAATCGCCCGGAACGACCTCGTGCGGTTCGCGGCGAACTACGATATCTCTGAAGCGAAGGCGTATGAGATTCTTGAATGCGTGAAGGAACTCACACCCGAAAACATGCGCAGTGCAGCGCAAATGCTTCAGGTCATGGTCTCGTACATGTGTAAAGAGGAGAGCATTTTCCTGCAACAGCGCGCGAAGATCTCGACCCAACAAAACAAGATCGCCGATCTGATGGCGGAGCGGAGAATCACTGCGCAGTCGATCGAGACGCTCGAGAAGCGCAACAAGTTCAAGAAATACCCCTTCGAACTTGAAAAGGAACTGATCGCGTTTTTGCAAACGGGCGATACGAAGAAAGCCATGGAAATTCTGAATTCGCTCTTAGGAGAGATTTTTCCCCTTTCTTCGGGGAATCTCGACATCATCAAAGCCAACATCTACGAGTTGACGGCCGTGTTGATGCGTGCCGGCGTCGATGCGGGCGTATCCTTGACAGAAATGAGTCAGATTCTCAAAAAAGTCACGATCATTCTCGCGGAAACGACGCAGTACGACGAAGTCTGTCTCTTGACGACCGAAGTCATGGAAGAGATCAACCGCGTCATTTCCAATAACCGTTTCACGAAGAAAAGCAATGAGAACCTCATCAACGCGATCAGTTATATCCGCAACAACTATCAACACGATTTGAGCTTGGACACCGTCGCGAAATCCGTCTTCGTCAGCAACTACTATTTGTCCCACCTCTTTCGCGACGAACTGAACATGACGTTCAGCGACTATGTGAACAAAGTCAGAATGGATGAAGCGATCAAACTGATGAAGGCATCCGGACGAAGCATCCAAGAGATCGCCCAACGTTCGGGATTCGCGGATGCCAGTTATTTCACGAAAATCTTCAAGAAATATCACGGTATTACGCCCAAGAAGTATATGAGTCTCTATTTTTGACAAAAGCCGGGTCAACGGCTTTTTTTTAACAAAATAGTCGGGTTTTAAGACAAAAAACCCCGTAGAATGTGAAAGCGTTTTTATGTATACTATGGACATAGACCCATGAAAAGGATGGTTTAATCATGATCTTGGAAGAAATCAGTCAACTCTTACAAAAAGGCAAAGCCAAAGACGTCAAACTGCTGGTTCAAGAAGCTTTGGACCAAAATATTGCGCCTCAGGCGATCTTGAATGATGGCTTGATCAAAGGCATGAGCGTGATCGGCGGCAAGTTCAAAAACAACGAAGTTTTTGTCCCCGAACTGCTCGTGGCGGCAAGAGCGATGAACTTCGGTCTTGAGATTCTTCGGCCGGCGTTAGTCTTGGCGGGAAACAAATCTTTGGGTAAAGCATTGATCTGCACCGTGATGGGCGATTTGCACGATATCGGAAAAAACCTCGTCAAGATGATGCTCGAAGGCAGCGGGATCGAAGTCCTCGATCTGGGCGTCGATGTCAATCCTGAAACGATCATCAACCATATCAATTCCGAGCAACCCGATCTTCTGTGTCTCAGCGCACTGCTCACGACGACGATGATGAATCAAAAGATCATCATCGACGCCATCACCCAATCGGGATTGCGCGACAAAGTCAAGATATTGATCGGTGGCGCACCGGTCACGGACAATTATGCTCGTGAAATCGGCGCGGACGGATATGCGCCGGATGCCGCGAGCGCTGCGGAGATGGCACTCGCGATGTTGGGAGCGAAATAAGATGTTTCGCGATATCCACGACTATAAACCTGATATCGACCAAGCCTTCAAAGCCAATCACGATCTCTATGAGGCCGCATGGAAGAAACAGACCGGAAACATCAGTTTTCGGGTTTTGCCTCCATCGGATGTTTCATTCTATCAAGAAATCGACTTGACGAGCTTCACCTTCCCCCAGGATATTGAACGCTATGCCGCGACACTGATCGACAAGTTGGACCAATCATACATGGCACGCCGAACCATCGATGACAACTGCCTGCCGGCAGTGTTTCCGATTTTGGGCATCGGCGATTACAGCGCTTTCGTTGCCGGCGACATCATCTTCAAACCCGATACCAGCTGGGGACAACATGTCCTGAAAGACATTGATGATTGGCGGAATTTACCGCCTCTTGGCACGAGCAAGTGGTATCAGTTGTTTCTGGACATCTCCGAAGCTTTGATCATTCTGAGCAAAAAGCAAGGGATTCCCTATATGCGCGGATTTTTCTCGCCTTTGGATCTGGCGCATGCTTTGCGGGGGGAAGATATCTACTATGATTTTTATGATGAGCCGGAGAAACTTCATGAGCTCCTGAATTATTGCGCAGACGCGACGATCCATTTCGCAGAATCGATTTATGCGTTGGTGCGAAAACACTATCATGATACGCCTTACGGCACGTGGTACACGCGCAATCAGATCAATATGTCCGAAGATATCGCATGCATGATCAGCGCTGATACGTACCGTGAATTCTGCCGTCCGCATACCCAACGCGTCATCAATCACTTCGGGTCGGGCTATATGCATTGCCATTCACGGGCGATGTATCTCGTCAAAGAGATCTGCGACTTGGACAATGTCGTCCATCTTTGGCTGGCGACCGATCCCAATCAACCCCGGCCGATGGATCATATCGAGATGTTGCAAGCAGCGTCGAACGGTGCCGTCATCGCGATCGATTGCGATTCTTTTTCGGAGATTGAAACGCATTATGCCTCTTTGAAAAAAGGCAACTTTTCTCTGTGCCTTCCGGTGGCTTCGATCGAAGAAGGCGAAGATATGGTTCAACGTTTCAAGCGACTGAACGACTGATCATCCTATGTAAGGAGCGATTGATATGAAGCGTGTGTGTCTATTGTTCATCACCGTGATCCTGTGTGGTTTTTTTGCCATGGGTACACGGGCGCACGCAGAAGAGACACCGCATCTACGCATCTGGTTCTCGCAATATGAAGCTGAAAACGAAGCATTGAGACGCATCGCCTCGGACTATGAGGCGTTGACGGGTGTTTCAGTCGAAGTCGTTTCGCGCATCAACATCTTCAATGCCGTGAGCGACCTCGTGAACAACGCGACGTTGGACACGAGGCCGGATATCGTCTTCATGCAGGCTCCGGATATCGGCACTTTGGTGGCGAGCGGGTATCTCGAACCCTTGACGCCTATGATCGATCAAGATATCAGAGACCGTTTCACGGAAGTGGCATTATCCGCTTTTCGTCTCGATGGCGAAATATATGGTGTCGGGTATTCCGTGGATTCATATGGTTTGATCTATAACAAAGATATCATTTCAGAAAGCGAATTGCCCGAGACGTGGGCCGACTTCTTTGCTTTAGCGGCCGAGAAGACGGTTTTCGATGGGGCGACTCCCGTCATTCACGGGGCATTGCTCAACGCCCGTGACATGTGGTTCAACTACCCCATCATCCGCAACTATGGCGGCTACTATTATGGCACGTATCCCAACGGTGATTACAATCCCTATGATGTCGGCTTGGATCAGGCGGGGATGTTGGATTATGTAGCGAAAATGCAAGAGGCGATGGCGCAAGGAATCGTTTTGACCAACCGGATCCATGGCGAAAGCGAGATCGTATCCCGATTCGCCAACGGCAAAGTCGGGATGATGATCTATGGCTTGTGGTACGCATCGATACTTCAGGAGCGGGGAATCGATTACGGACTCGCCTCGCTTCCGGATCAGGATGATGGCACGACGTCACGCGCATTGACAACGGTCCAAGGATTCGTCGTCAATCGTTTCTCCCTTCAGCAAGCCCAAAGCCTCGATTTTCTGGAATACATCCTTGAAGATGCGAACCAACAGCTCTTGATCGAAGCGGGTAATGACCACGACAGAAAGCTCGGGACGCGCAACCCCGCGAACATCGCGGTCAGCCAAAGCGATTATATCCAATCCTCGGAGATTCTCTCGTCGTTGAGCGCGCTGAACGACGAAACCGAACCCTTCCCGAATCTGCCCGAGGGCCCCATTTGGTACAATTACACGACCACCGTCTTCCAATCGATCTTCTTCCCCTTGAGTGGTGCGGTCGATCCCGAGGCCAAACTCGGAGAACTCGCAGAGAAAATCAGAGATGATGTCCGCTTGATGAATCTGCAGGTCGAACGAATCGAAATCCCTTCCTACGTCTACATGATCATCTGTTTATTGATCGTCACCGGGTTGATCATCTATATCATCCGTGGTCGGATCCAAAACAAGAGATGTCCGAGTTATCTGCAAAAACCGCGTTGGAAACAGACATTGCTGGCTTGGGGACTCATCCTTCCCTTGATGGTGTTGTTGCTGGTGTTTTACGTCTATCCCATCTTCCATAACATGTATCTTTCCTTGACCGATTACAGCGGCATCAATCTGAGAGAATACGGTCTCATCGGCTTCGCCAATTACCGCGATATCTTCGTCAAGGGTTTCCAAGGCTTGGTATCGATGAGTGTGTGGACGTTGAGTTTCGCGACCTGCGTCGTCGTGGTGTCGTTCATCTTGGGCGTGTTGATCGCCTTTATGCTCAAACAGTCGCATGTGAAGATTGCGAAGATCTACCGCATCATCTTCATATTACCGTGGGTCATCCCCACGGTGATCACCTTGCTCATGTGGCAAGGACTACTGGAAACCGAAAATGGACTCGTCAACCAGATCCTATCCCTGATCGGTATTCCCCACATCCCCTGGCTTTCCCATCCATGGATTGCGAAAGTGTCCACGATCATGGTGATGACGTGGTTTTCCTTCCCGTATTTCATGGTTATTGCCAGCGGTTTGATCCAGGCGATTCCCAAAGATTATTACGATGCGGCGAAAGTCGATGGCGCGAATGCGTTCTATACGTTCTTCTCGATCACTCTGCCCCTCGTCTTTCGGGCGATGATTCCCACGTTGATCATGTCCTTCATCATGCAGTTCAACCAGTTTGGCGTCTATATCCTGACCGGCGGCGGTCCGGCAGCCGATAAAATTGGCGATCCCGGAGCCACGGATTTGTTGATCACCTATGTCTTTAACACCGCCTTCAACACGAACCGCTACGCGGTGGCGGCGGCGTACTCCGTCTTGATCTTCGTGTTCATCGCGATCTTTGCCCTTCTGTCCATCAGAATCACGAGAAAGGTGGCGGATAACGGATGAAGAAGTCACATCCTTTAGTCAAAAAAATATGTGTGCACACTTTTCTGATCTTTCTTGCCATCGTCACCATCACGCCGTTTGCCTACATCGTCATGATCGCTTTTGGCAAGAACATCGTCGGCACGAGCGCAACGATTCCCAAAGAATTCACTTTGGCCAATTTTCAACGCTTGTTCCGCGAAACGGCTTTCCTCGACTGGATCAAGAACTCCTTGTGGATCGGACTCGTGACGATGATCATCTCCGTCGTTTTCGTGAGCATCACCGTCTATGCGTTCTCCCGCTTGCGTTTTCACGGCAAGCAGAAGTTGTTCCAGTTCATCCTTTTAGTGCAAGTCTTCCCGTTGACCTTGTCGATGGTCTCGATTTTCCGCATCTTCGTGACACTTGGCATCCTCAATGATATCAAGGGTCTGATTATTGTCAATTCGACGTTGGCATCGGCCGGACTTGTGCTCCTGGCCAAGGGATATTTTGACACCATTCCATTCGAAATCGACGAAGCGGCGATGGTTGACGGAGCATCGCGACTGCAAACCCTGATCCATGTGATTCTGCCTTTGGCGAAACCCATGCTCGCTGTCGTCGCGATCCAAAGCTTCGTCATCGCGTATAACGAATACGTCATTGCGTCGACCGTGATGACCCAAGGCCTCGACACGATGCCTTTGGCTGTAGGTCTCCAATCGATGATCACAGGACAATACGGCACCAATTGGAGCATGTATTGCGCTGCGGCCTTGCTCGGTTCGTTACCGATGATCGTCTTGTTCTATTCATTGCAGAAGTATTTTATTGGCGGTATGACCGAAGGGTCGGTCAAGCTATGAGGAGGGTGATATGATGGACACCTATATGATCATGCATCAACCCTACGGCCTCGATGCCTATGCCGTCTCATCCGATACGCTTCATATCCGATTGCGGGCGAAAAAGAGTGCATTCTTGCAGGTCGTCATCCATTATAAAAATCTATATGACCACACAAGTCCGCCCAAAGAAAAAGCCATGGACATCCTCTTGGATGATGGCGACAGTGTCCTTTATGAAGTCGCGATCCAAGTTCCCGAAAAGCATTTCAAATACTATTTCTCCCTCCATCGATCCATGCAAGAGCCTGTCTGTTTTACGGCTGATGGCATCATGAAAGCTGCATTGCCTTCCAACTATTTCTATTATCCGCAAATCAATGATGATGATGTCATTTCGCTGCCTGAATGGGCAGAAGGTGCTTTAATCTATCAAATCCTCGTGGACCGGTTCTATGATCAAGACTCCCGAAACAACCCGCCCCACATTATTTTACATCTGACATCCATAAACAATTTCGGTGTGGTTTGACAAATCGTCG
>JAQVTV010000153.1 GCA_028699855.1 Candidatus Izemoplasmatales bacterium
GGCGCGATCGTTGAATACGATCAGGAAGGAAATCTGCTCTTCAAGTTCGCGGGCAAGGGAACCGGGAACGACAAACTCGGTCTGTTTCTATCCGCTTCGGCCATCGCTCAAGATTCCACGGGACGCTTGTTCGTCGTCGACGACAATCAAAGCCGTAACTCGATCCAGATTTTCCGGTCGACTCCGTTCGCGGAAAAGATTCATCAAGCGCTGGATTTGTTCAATCAGGCGAAATATGTGGAAAGTATCGAAGTGTGGGAAGATGTTCTCAGATACAATTCCATGTTCGACTTGGCCTATAAAGGCATTGGCCTCGGCTATCTCATGAACGAGCAATACGAAGAAGCGAAAACGTATTTTGAAATTGCTTATGACCAAGAGAACTATTCGGAAGCTTACTGGGAAATCCGCAACATCTATCTGGTCAACCATTTTGAATGGATATTTTTCGGGGTAATCATCATCGTTCTCTTCGGCGTGGTGATTTCGATCACCAATCGGAAGTATGCTTATCTTCCAAGAGTATTTGCCCCGATCAAACGGTTATCACAAAACCGATATGTGGATGAATTGTTGTTCATGTTCCACTTCATCAGGCATCCGGAGGATTCATGTTATGAAGTGAAGCGGCGAAACCGCGTTTCAGTTATGACCGGTTTTCTGGTGCTATTGTTGTTTGTGGCGTTGAATGTCATCGGTATGGTCGCTACGGGTTTTATTTTTTCCGGTATCATCATCGAGGAAGTGATCCTCTTCAACGAAGTCATGAAGATTGTCTTACCGATCCTCATCTTCGTCATCGCCAACTATCTCATCTCCTCTTTGATGGAAGGAGAAGGCACGTTGAAGGCGACTTTCCTTTCCACCATCGGGTCGCTTATGCCCATCTTCTTGATTTATCCGATTGTGATCATCATGTCGAATTTCCTGACGTTGAACGAGCAGTTTCTCTATTGGTTCCCGATTTATGTCATCTTTCTCTGGTCGGGAATCCTCCTCTTCTTCAACATCAAGGAAACGCATAATTATTCGGTGACCCAAACGTTCGTCAATCTGTTTTTGTCCCTGTTGATGATGGTTGTCATCATCACCGTGCTGATTATGGTCTATCTCATGATTTTCCAAGTCGGGGCTTTCATTACCGATATCATCAAAGAGGTGATCATCCGTGAATAAGAAATTGATACTATCGATTACGCTCTTTGTCGCTGTGGCAACGCTCTTCGCATCATTGTCCGGAAAAGGAATGCCTTCGAGTTCGACACCGGAAATGTGGAGTCAACAGATCGTCACTTCTTCGAATTTCTTTGGCAAGCCCGAAAACACGGATCCAGTCACAATCCCGGCAGACGCCGACCTCGAATTGACAGGCAAGGGATATCAGTTGATATCCGAGACGGATGCGATTGCGCTTTATTTCAAGGAACGCTTTTTCAACCTCGCGATCGTGGATAAGGAGAGCGGCTATATTTGGTATTCGGTCTATCCCGATTATCTGACTTTGGGCTATTCCGGGGCATCACGGTTCTTTTTGGAATCCGGAGTCATTTTGGAATACTACAGTCTCGAAAATATCTTGATAGAGGATCAGAGGTCATATGTGTCGGGGTCGCGCTACAACGTGGATGTCGACTTCGATTATGAAGCGATTCCTTCAGGTGTGAAAGCGCATTTGACGTTTAAAGATCTTGCCATCGAGTTCGATGTGTTGATATGGATTGAAGATGACCAACTCCTCATCAAGATTCCGAATGATTCGATTGTCGAAGGCGATGTCGAGAAAAGGGTTCTCAACCTGGATGGATCCATTACGACCAAGTTGATCTCCTACCGCATCAAATCCATTTATGTCTTTCCGTATTTTGGCGCGAACAATCACGCCATCAACGGATATTCATTCATACCGGACGGATCCGGTGCTTTGATCCGCTATGAGTCCGCTCCGAAAACGACAGCGTACATCAAGCGGATTTACGGGACCGATTACGGCTATAAATCGTCTGCGACCGCGGGGTCGGAGACCAGTCATATTCGCGACGAATTTACCGCATCCATGCCCATCTATGGTGTGAACCACGGATACAACCAAGCGGCATTTCTTGCGATGGTGGATGAAGGAAGCACAGCGACGGAAATACACTCCTATCCCTATGGTTACAACTCCTATCCGATCAATACGACATTCTTCAAGTATATCTTAAGAGAGCGGTATCAGGTGACCACATCCGAGACAACGGGTGATAGTTTCCAACTGATCAATACCCAGCCCTACCCTGTTGACTTCCAAGTGTCCTATCATTTCTTGAGCGGTACGGATGCCTCATATTCCGGGATGGCTATGAAGTATCGGGAAATTCTTGGTCTCGACGAACGCGAAGACCGGGCGCAGAAAATGAATCTATCGTGGATCGGGCAGGATTTCAAGAGTGGCCTCTTTGGCAGAAACTATGTGACGATGACGACTTATCAGGATATCATCGATATCGTCTCGGGGTTGATGGCACAAGGCATCGATGATTTCGATTTGACTTATGTGGGGTGGTCGAAGAACGGCTATTTCGGCCAGACACCGACCAGTCTCATACCGAGTGGGCGTTTAGGTGGAAAGCGTGGATTTGCCGAGATGATGGATTTCCTGAATGCTTCCGAGATCGCTATCTATTTCAAAACCAACCCGATCGTCGCATTTTCCAATCAACTCGGTAAGCAGATCGTCAAAAAAATGACGCTCGCGAATTTCCAGATTGCTGCTGAGCGTTCCTCGCTCATCACCTCGATGTTCTACCGTAATCCCCAATTGATTGCGGATTGGTATATCAAGAACTCGGCTCAGCTCGATCAGCTGGGGATCGAAAACCTGCAAGTCGCCTCACTCGGATCGGCACTCTTTTCCTACCGATATGGCGGACAGAACTATTTCCGCGAGGAGACGTTGAAACAGATTCTCGCCGAGATGGCTGAACTTCAAGGTTATTCGCTCAGTCTCGAGAAAGTCTACAGTTATTTGTGGCCCTTCATCGATCAATATCAGAACACGCCGATCGAAAGCAACAAGTATGCCTATTTGACGGATTCTATCCCTTTCATCCAGCTCGTGCTTTCAGGAAAGGTATCGATGATCAGTCCGGATATCAACTTTGTGAGTGATTACCAATTATTCGCCCTCCGTTTGGTTGAATATAACGTCGCACCATCGTTTTTACTGACAAAAGAACCGACTCATCTATTGCGTTATACCAATTTCGAATACGTGTTCACGTCTGAATATACCATTTGGGAAGAAATCATCCATTATATGCATGAGAAGGTTTGCCTCGCGCTCGACCAAGTGTCGACGTTGACGATGTTGCACCATCGCTACATCCAGGAAGGCGTGGCATGCGTCGATTATTCGCAAGGTGTTCGCATTTATGTGAACTACACGTCCAATGCAGTAGTGGTTGAAGACGGCGTCATTCCGGCGATGGATTGGTTGGTGGTGTCTTCATGAAGCGGTTCTTTCAAACCATGAAAACCTATCTGGTCGGTTTCGTGAAGTGGATCGCGAGAATCAGAGATGGTATCCGCAAGGCGTTGAACTGGCTGTTCAAAGCCCTCGGACTTGCTTGGTTGCTTCGGCAATATCGTAAGAT
>JAQVTV010000154.1 GCA_028699855.1 Candidatus Izemoplasmatales bacterium
ACAGGGTAGACCTGTTACGTGGCCTTCCGGAGCGGTGCCGACTGCGATCAATCGCGGACAGACCGTAGCAGAGGGAACCGGTGCCGATTTGGCGATTGACATCTCAAACCTGATGGCGATCCTCGAAGACGGCGGATTTGATCCGGATAACTTCCTCGCGCCCGTTAATCTCAAGGCGAAACTTCGTAACCTGCGTGATGGCGATGGAAACCTGATCTTTGTTCCCGGCCTGCAAAAGGCTCCGGACACGATCTACGGTGTCCCGATTTCGTACGTGAAGAACGGAACGTTCAACAAGTCCCTGTTCTCGTTGGTTGCGGCCGATACTAGAAATGTCAAGTACAGCATCCGTCAGGATATCTCGTACAAGATCTTCGAGGAAGGCGTAATCACCGATGCAGACGGTAAGGTTATCCTGAACCTGATGCAACAGGATTCTAAGGCCATGCGTGTCGTGATGCGTCTTGGCTGGGCGGTACCGAATCCGGTACACGCGCTGAACGCAAATCAAGCGGTTTACCCGTTCGCGGTTATGACTGCCTAGTGTGTGTGTAGTTTGTGGGGGTGCGGTTTCGGCCGTGCCCCTCGAATCATATTTTGGAGGTAAAAAGGAATGATTGTTCGATTTTTAAGAAGGACGTATACAGATAAGTTAGGTTTTGTTTCGGCGGGCATGGTCATTGAAGTAGATGAGCAAACGGCGGAGAGATGGCTACGGAAGCGCATCGCGGTGATTGTCGAGGATGAACCGCAAGCGGTAGAAACGTTAGAAACGGTAGAAACGGCAGAAAGCATACCCGTTGAGCCGTTGGGTGAAAATGAGACCATTGATTTTGAGGATTTGACATATAAAGAGTTGTTAGATTATTGCCGAGAAAACGGAATCGAGATCGAAGGCCAACCGAAAAAGGCCGAGATCATCGCAAAGTTAAAGGGTGACTGATATGACCGATCAAGAAAGAAGAATCCGATTGATCGAATGGGCAAAAGGATATTGCCAGAATGACGAAGTGACCGAGGAGGAACTGGAGTTGTTTTTAGAACAAGCGGTTCCGTTTTCCGGCGGTATCGCGCCGGGAGTGCAATCGTATTCGCTGGGTGATTATTCCGTTAGTTATTTAACGAATTTTCCGGATCACATTCTATCGTTGTTGCGGCCATATAAGAAGATCAAGTTCGGGTGATGATATGGGTATTTTAGACGGGATTTATAAGGATGCGGTAGTCGTTGAGCGTTGTGAAAGAACGTCCAACGGGCATGGCGGATTTACGGAAACATGGACGAAACATCTTGACGTGATCGGAGTCATGAGAATGACAAGCGGACAAGAAACCCGAATAGCCAACAAGGAAAGTGTAGTTGTTCAATACCGTTTATATTGCCCGATTGTAGATATCAAAAATGATGATCGTGTCAAGTTTGACGGGAAAGTATTTCGCGTGTTGGCCGTGAACGATGTCCAGCATTTATCGCATCATATGCAGATTGATTTGGGGTACTGGGCATGAGCGTAGAATTCAAAAGTTATTCCGATGAAGTCAAAAAGGCGCTCATTGCGGCACAGAAAAAGGGCCTTCGAGCGGTTGCGATCACAGCAAAAAATCATGCTGTTGACATTGTGCCCGTGGACACGGGGCGATTACGGAATAGTTTGACATACGATTCGGACGAAACCGCGGCGATTATTGGGACGAATGTTGAATATGCGCCCACGGTTGAAAAGCGGAAGCCGTATATTACACCGGCAGTCATGAACCACGCCGACGAATACAAGAGCATTATAAGCGAAGCGTTAGGGGAAATGAAATGATTGATACAAATCAAATCAAGTCAGTAATCTATAATTTATTAAGCACTTGCGGCGATGTGTACGAAGAAGATGCGCCGGAAGATCAAGACGTTTCATTCCCGTATATTACGTTTTCTGTTTTGGGACAGGCAGAAGTTTTTGGACGTGATATAATGACATTAAGAATTGACATATATGATACAGATGCGGACACAACGGCGATCAATGACATTGTGGACGAAATCGACAGCATATTGAATCGACAGAAGCATTATCAGGCGGGGCTGTCAGTCTGTTTCTACCGGACAGACATTTCAGACGTAACGCCGGGACAACCACAGTTACGGCAACGGGCATTGATTTACGAAGTAAGAATTTATTTCGGAGAGTTGATCCCATAATGAGGAGGTAAAGAAGATGGCAGTAGGTGATATTTTATTGGGTGAGGGCGTGTTTTACTTGAACACCACTCCGATTGCGCTCACGCGCGGAGGCGGTTCGTTTACCGTCGAACGCGAATACAGAGAGATCGAGGCAGACGGGGACTACGGTCCGGTCAAGGGTCGCGTGCGGAAAATCCGTTCACGGGCGAAACTGGTCTTGAACGCGCTTGAACTTCTGGAGACAAACATTGCGAAGTTTTATCCTGCATTGGACTATGACACGGCTGGAGCAGGCGCGACGATCACGGCAAAGGATCAGATCGAAGACGCGGATTATCAAGATGAGGTTGCGTGGGTCGGCCGTACTCTGTCCGGGAAACAAGTTCGGATTGAGATTTACAATGCGATCAATCTTGAAAACATCGAATGGGAGCTTGTGGACAAAGAGGAAGTCGTACCGGAAATCACATATACGGCGACCTATGCAGAAGATTCTAGAACAACCGAGCCGTGGGAAGTAGTCTATGCGAACGACGCATATTACTCGTTGTAAGGAGATTTAACACATGAAAGCACGTGAGATACAACTCGGAGATTTAAGGCTTGCTTTAAAAATCATAAAGAAGATCGGGATTCGGAATGTTTTAGCCGATATCGGTACCACCGATGTGTCCGGGGTCGATCCGGAGCAAGTCAGCGCGATCACAAAGGAGCGAGGCATACAGATCGCAATGACGCTTTTGGAGAATGCGGCTGATGTACCTGAAATTTTCGAGTTGTTTGCGGCATGGTTTGATTGTCCGGTGTCGGAGTTTGACAAGATTTCAATCCGGCAGGTTCCACAATTAGTAGACGATTTTCTGTCCGTCAATGCGACGGAGGAACTCAAGGCTTTTTTTCAGCGTGCAGTATCAAATCTGACATAAATGAATTGGTTGATTTGGTACTGCATCGCTACGGCTCCGCTTCGGAAACCGTTTTTCGTATGCCGTTCACAGAGGGCTTTGATTTGGTGTTGACCGCGATTGACGCCGCACAATCCGAGCAGTTGTGGTTGATGTATTGCGTTTCCATGATCGGCGGGCAGAAAAAATCCTTTGAGTCGTTTAAGAAAGATGTGTGCAAGGGCGGGAAAAGTGCAAAGCGCCCGGTGACCGATCGATCGGCAAACGACATTTTAAAGGATGCGGAGATTATCAATAAAAGAATCGTTGAAAAGAAAAAGAGGGAGGGCGGCGCAAATGAAAGTATTTGAATTAATGGGATCGATTACCATTGATGGAAAAGGCGCCGTCAATGCGTTAGATGGCGTTGAGAAAAAGGGTGGCAAGGTTGCCAAGTTTTTAGCCAAGACCGCCCTCGCGATTACTGGACTAGCGGCGGCCGGAGCCGTCGCGCTTGGCAAGTCCGTGTTGTCCGCTTATGCGGATTATGAACAATTAGTCGGCGGCGTCGATA
>JAQVTV010000155.1 GCA_028699855.1 Candidatus Izemoplasmatales bacterium
TGCCCTGGCTAGTGATTCTGCTTTTTGTCAATCTGATCACAAGTTCCATCATCACCGGTTTCGAAGGCGTGTTGACGCTTATTCCCACGCTTGCGTTGTTTATGCCATTGATTTTGAATCTCGCGGGAAACACGGGAACACAAAGCCTCGGGATCATCATCCGACTTTTCGCCACGAACCAACTTGAAACGCGGAAAGACGTGTACAAACATTTGTTCAAGGAATTTTTGACGGGGCTTGTCAATGGTGTCATTATCGCGATAATGCTTTTTGTTCTGGTCATCGTGATGCGCATGATCCAAGGCATCGCTTTTGTGGAAGTACTGCCTTTTGCCTCGGTCATTGCGCTCTCGATTTCGGTTTCTTTGATTCTGGCTACACTTGCGGGTGCACTCGTTCCGTTATTGATTAGTCTGTTTAAAGCGGATCCGGCTGTGGCTTCCGGCCCCTTTATCACGACAATCAATGATATTATCTCGCTTCTGATCTATTTCGGCTTGGCAAGTTTATTGCTTGCAAGTTATTTCTAGGAGGTGTGCCGGTGGAAGAAAATCGCAATTGGATTGATGAACGTCGCGATTTCAGCGAAGAAATCTCGACTCTGATCATCGATAACCAGCATAACCTGACTTTGGAAGCGATGCTCGATGAGTATCACCCCTACGACGTATCTCAAGCGATGATGATGGTTCCGAGTGAAGTGCGCACTCAAGTGATGCGACGCTTCGATTTGGATTTTGCTGCTTCGATCGTGGAACATCTTGAAGAAGATGCAATCATCTGTCTTCAAGAACTTCCTGTGGAACACGCTGTCAAAATCATCGATCATATGGAATCCGATGACGCCGTCGATTTGTTGCAGTATTTACAGGTTGAAGGAGAAGAAGTCGATTTCTTGACGCTTCTGTCTCCTAAAAAACGTGCAGAACTCAGCAAACTCTGGTCCTATCACGAAGCGGAAATCGGCTCAAAGATGTCTTCGAGCTATATTCGACTTCAAATGGACATGACGGTCAAAGAAGCTATGAAATACGTAATCCAAACAGCGGCTTCAAGTGAATATATTTCGATTCTTTACGTCATATCAGGTCATAAACTTGTGGGATACTTGAAACTCAAGACGTTGATTGTGGCGCGCGCAGAAGAAAAAATTGCGGACATCATGGAAACGAGATTGATATTTTCACATCCAAATGAAAACAAAGAAGAAGTCGCCTTGAAGATGCAAGAATATGGAGAATCATCCATGCCGATCGTCGATGAGAAGATGCATCTGGTCGGGATTATCACCCATGATGACTTGATGGATATCGTCGCTGAAGCGAAGTCGGAGGACTATGCGCGGTTCGCTGGTTTGATTGATGGTGAGATCGACCTTGAACGCGACACTCTCGGAGACTCCGTCAAAAAAAGGTTGCCTTGGTTATCAATCTTGTTATTGCTCAGTATGGTGACATCTGTCATCCTGTCATTTTTTGAAGGCGCACTTACGACGTCCCAGGGCGCGATTATTCTATCGAGCAGACTGGCGATATATTTGCCGCTCATCCTGGATATGGCCGGCAACACCGGAACGCAGAGTCTCGCCGTCATGATCCGTTATTTGACATCATCGAAAAGAGAAATCACGTTCAAGTCCATGCGTCGGTACTTGTTGCGAGAACTAGGCACGGGGTTGGTTCAAGGGCTGTTGATCGGTGCGATGATCTTCTTGATGATATCCTTGACCAACGGTATCATTTCCGGGACGTTTTTTGAAACCCGATCGATCATTACAGGCTTGGTCACAGCAGGATCGATTTGCATCGCTTTAGTCGTTTCGACGGTTCTCGGTGCGATCATTCCTCTTATTTTGAACAAGATCAAGATCGACCCCGCCGTCGCTTCAGGTCCGTTCATCACGACCGTGACAGACATCATCACGTTGTCGATCTATTATTCCATCAGTTTGGCATTGTTACTGCCACTCTATGTTTAGGAGGCCATATATGCAACTACATTCAAAAGAACGCGCACAATTGCGCGCTCAAGCTCAAGTGCTAGAGCCGATGTTCCAAATTGGAATCGGTGGTTTGAGCGATACGGTCATGATCCAAATCAAGGCGAACTTGAAACGGAACGAGTTGGGAAAAGTCACCGTGCTTGAAACATGTCCCGATACGCCATCAGATCTTCAAGATAAATTCAATGCGCAAGCGATTGATGTGATTCAAGTCATCGGAAGATCATGGGTGTTATATCAAAAAAACCATGATTTGAAACGTCGGAAAGCGAAGAAAACATGAAGATTCTGCTCACAAACGACGATGGGTACAACGCCCAAGGCATCAGGATCCTTTATGAAAAAATGCAAGCCTATGGAGAAGTGGTCTTAGTTGCCCCTCATCGGCATATGAGTGGCGCTTCTGTTTCGCGTGCGTTTTGGAACGAGGTTCAGGTCCATCAACATGAAGCCAATATTTACAGCGTGGAGGGCACGCCTGCCGACGCAGTCTCGTACGCGCTCCATGGCATGTCCATACATCCGGATATTGTCATCTCAGGGATCAATGATGGTCCCAACATCAGTTCCGATACTGTCTATTCCGGTACCATCGGTGCGTGTATGGAAGCTCTGAAGGTCGGCAAGAAAACGATCGCCTTCTCTACGGATTTTGGATATTTTTCACTTGCAGAAGAACATATTTCCATGGTGATGGATTATATTCTTGTCCATGATCTGATGTCTGAAGCATATGTGCTCAATGTCAATTTCCCCCTCAAATTTCATTCGGAGATCAAAGGCATCCGTATTACCGACCTTGCGTTTCGTCCGGTTGAGCAGTATTATACTCATGTACCTCAAAAAGGCTATCGCAACCGTCGTCGGCTGTTGCCGTACGATCTCGTGGAGAACACGGATATCTGGGCGATTGAAAAGGGATATGTATCGATTACTCCATTGAAATTTGGCAACCAGACACATGCAGGATTCACGGAACTCTGTCAGAAGGTGAAGCAGTGTGAAGAGTAAGAAGTTTTTTTGGTTGAATCTGATATTCTATCTTGCTAACCTCGTGGTTGTGATTCTCACGATCGCCTTTTGGACGGAGAATCAGTTCGTAAAAATCATACTTTCATTATACTTGATGCTTTTAACCGGATTTTATTCATATATCATGCGTCATCCGCGCAATAAGGATTGATACGATGAAAGTGGCACAAAATATCGACGTATTGATGAAAAGAACACAGGGTCGCGTGATCGTTGCAGCAACAAAGTATGTAGGCTCTGAGCAGATGCGGGTACTATTCGAATCGGGCATTCATGATTTTGGTGAAAACCGTGTCCAAGATATGCTTCGCAAACAAGAAGAACTCAGTGACTTATCCATACAGTGGCACTTTATCGGTAGCCTTCAAACCAACAAAGTCAAGTCGGTCATCAACCGCATTCATTTCTTGCATTCGCTCGATCGCTTGTCATTGGCGGAAGCAATCCAAAAATATCGGTTTGAGCCCCTGCCTTGTTTCGTCGAAGTTAATGTCTCTCAAGAAGCGAGCAAATCGGGTATCAAGCCGGAGGAATTAATCGATTTTTCTCGGAATCTCGAAAACTATGATAAAATAGTAGTAGTCGGATTGATGAC
>JAQVTV010000156.1 GCA_028699855.1 Candidatus Izemoplasmatales bacterium
TAATAACGGATGTGATTCCTTTAATACCAAGATCCAGATAATCGTTCATAGGTGCTCCTTGTATATATCATCTGTGAGGGTTAGATACGGACGAATGCGTTCGATGAGTTGTGGAATGGTGGATTCCGTATCGATTCGGATAATGGGTTGATGGATGTCGGAAAGCCACAGCTCATGCTGTTTTCGGCTGCGCATCGATGGATCGCCATTATCATATTGACTGACCCACTCCAAAAACGCCAAATGTTGCTGGTACATATCTCCACCCGGTAGAATCCGTGAACCAAACCGATGAAATTCGCGTTTCTTGATCCGTTCAAGGCGAATCGGTAATGGCAGGTTGAGATAGATAAAAAGGTCTATCATGGGCTTGAATTGATCTCCCCAACCGACAAAAGCACCGGATATCACCACTTTGTCATGATTCGTGATGGCCTGTTCGAGATAGGATATGGCGGCTGTGCGAGAAGCGCGCACAGAAAAGGGAGGATCTGTTTTTTTCCATATCGCATCATCGGTGTCGACGAAATGATAGCTGAAATGTTCGCTTATGGCGCGCGCAAGGGTGGTAGAACCTGACCCGGATGCACCAAATACATGGATGAATTTGCACGTTTTCAATATAATCACCTAGTCGATTCTTGCTCGTAATTTCGTGAATTTGCTCATCTATCATTTTAGCAAATATCACCCCTTTTTTCAATGACTTATCTTTCTTTCTCCGTATATCCAATAAAAAAGCCCGTCAGACGGGCATGTTTCTTACTTTTGGGCTTTATCCAATGCTTTTTTTGCCTGATCGCATAACGACTTGAATCCTGAGGCGTCGTTGATGGCGATGTCCGCGAGCATTTTGCGGTTGACTTCAATATTCGCCAATTGCAGGCCGTTGATAAGGCGTGAATAAGACAATTCGTTGATACGGGCAGCGGCATTGATTCTGGTGATCCACAATTTGCGGAAATCACGTTTCCTTCTGCGACGATCGCGATACTGATAGGCAAGTGAATTCATCACTTGTTCTTTTGCGGTCTTGAACAAAAGGTGTTTTGCGCCATAGTATCCTTTGGCTAATTTCAGTATTTTCTTCCGACGATTTTTCGTGGCGGGTGTGTTTTTTACGCGTGGCATTTTTCGTTCCTCCTCAGCCTACAAATACGGAACTTGATGTTTGATCCGCTTAAGATCCGATGTTCCGACAGTTTCTTTGCGGCGTGCTTGACGATTTTGCTTGGGTGACTTATGGCTCATTAAATGACCATGGAACGTGCTTGAACGTTGCAATTTGCCCGTTCCTGTTCTTTTTAGACGTTTCTTTGTCCCTGAATGGGATCTCATTTTTGGCATGATTTTTCTCCTTGGTATTATTTTTTCTTTGGTGCAAGCCCCATCGTGAGGTAGCGGCCTTCGTGGGCGATATCTTTTTCGAGCGTGCTGACTTCTTCACAGCCTGCACGAAAACGAATCAGGACTTCTTTCCCTTGTTGGATCAACATCTCTCCGGCACGGTAAGGCAACCAGACTGCGACTTTGAGCTTATCACCTTTATCAAGAAACTTGTAACCGTTCCGCAATTTTGTTTCAAAATCGTGTTTGTCGATGGTTGCGGTCAAGCGGATTTCCTTGATATCAACGATTTTTTGGTTTTTCCGCGCTTCGCGGGCTTTTCGTTGTTGTTCGTACCGATACTTTCGGTAATCCAACAGCTTGCATACCGGTGGTTTCGCATTGGGCGCAACCAAAACAAGGTCGAGACCTTCTTGTTGTGCGATGCGTAACGCCTCTCGTGTGGGTGTGATTCCATACTGGGTCCCGTCTGAACCGATCAACAAGACTTCTCTCAAACGAATCTCTTCGTTAATCGGGGTTTCATCCTTGCGGACGGGTCGTTGCATGTTTGTGTAGATAATAACTAACGCCTCCTATATGACTCAAATGAATAAAATAAAATGGGTGCCGTAGAAGACACCCACCATTACGCAAAATCAAACGAGTTTCCAAGTAGCGCATGACCTATTGACTCAATCAATCAGGTGAGAAGTGGGGCTTCTGCTTTCTACGATTATTTATCCTTCATTAGTATAGCGAATAACATGCAATATGTCAAGAAAAATGTTTATTCATGATCCGAGTGATTTTTTTTGCGGTTGATATAATCCTCTTTATTGACTTGATATGCCCGGGCTATGGCTAATGAACCCTTGGGGACGTTTTTGTTGAGCGTGGATCCGGCCGCGATCAGACTATTGTCTTCAACACGGATCGGAGCGATCAAATTGACATTGCATCCGATGAATACATCATCACCAATCAATGTCTGATATTTGTTTTTTCCGTCATAATTCACCGTGATCGATCCACAACCGAAGTTCACATTCTTACCCACGGTCGCATCACCGATATATGCTAAATGCGATGCTTTGGTATGGTTGCCGGTGCTGGACTTCTTGACCTCGACGAAATTGCCGATGCGGTTGTTCTCACCGATGTTCGCACCATCGCGAAGGTGTGCGAATGGTCCGACCGTCGTATGTTTGTGAACAGTCGAATTATACACGAGCGAATGCTTGCAGACGACATTCTCTCCGATGATGCTTTCATGGATTTCAGTGTTCGGACCGATTTGCGCGCCTTTATGAATGACTGAGTTACCCGTGATATACGTGTTTGGGTGAATAATGACATTTTCTTCGATAATGACATTATGGCCGATCGTGATCGTTTCCGGGTTGATCATCGCCACGCCCTTGAGCATGAGTTTTTGATTAATCAAAAGCCGGAGCTTTTGCTCAGCGATGCTTAAGGCATATAAATCATTCACGCCCATGGCTTTATAGGATTCGCGAAGATAATACGTCCCGATGACATGATTGCTTCCTTTGAGAATCTGGATGATATCGGTCAAATAGAACTCTTTCCGCGAGTTGTTGTTGTCGATTTTCTTCAGTGCATCGAACAAGATGGCATTCTTGACAATATAGATGCCCGTGTTGATTTCATTGATGGTGCGTTGGGAGTAGCTCGCCTCGACATGTTCGATGATTGCTTCAAGGTAACCCGAATCATTCCGGACAATGCGTCCGTAACCTTCCGGATCATCTACCTTGGTGGTGACGAGTGTCAGATCGTGGCGTCGATCTTGATGCTCATGAAAGGCTTTTTCGATCACGCAAGAATCGATGAGCGGCATGTCCCCGGGGAGAATGACGGTGTCACCTTCCGGATCGGTGATGAGAGATTCGGCCACCATGACGGCGTGCGCCGTGCCCAGTTGCTCTTCTTGGACGGCATATTTGACATGTTCTCCGAGGATATCCATTATGACTTGTTTCTTATGTCCGATCACCGCGATGATCTCGTCGACTGAATGGCTGTTGACGATGTTTTCCACGATATAGGCGATCATGGGCTTACGTAGTAGCGGATATGCGCACTTCGGCAACTCGGTTTTCATACGCGTGCCTTTACCGGCAGCGAGTATGATGGCGTATTTTTTCATGAAATCTCCCTTCACAAAGGCGATGTATTTATCTGACTTTCAGCCTTGATGGCTGTTTCAATCGAGTGAATCGCATGATCAACTTGCGCTTGAGTCTGGGCGGAAACCAAAATGCGAATGAGGGG
>JAQVTV010000012.1 GCA_028699855.1 Candidatus Izemoplasmatales bacterium
AAAATTCCCGAACGATCGGTGCCTTGTATCGTCAAATTGGAAATGGTTTTGCCATTGCCGTTGAAAGTTCGCGTAAAGTTGTGATTCACATATCCCCATGAGAAACCGGTAAAATCAAGATCATTCGCCAAATAAAAGACAGGACCCGTATCGCTCCCGATATGGCCGGTTGTCACGAGTTCATGGAACTCAGCGGTCGTGCGAACGGCTGTCCCCTCGGGCTCTGGGACATCTTCGATCCAATACGCATAAAGGATCAAATTCCCTTGTACGGTATCAACTGAGAAATCCCATTCGTTGAGATAGGCCGCTTCACGATACCATCCCGCAAAAACAAAGCCATCCCGAGTCGGGGGAATGGGGGCGTCGATCAAAGAGCCATGAGTCAAATCATGATAACCACTCGTCGGTGTGCCGCCAACCCCATTGAAAGATACCGAGTAAAGCGCCTCGGTTGTTGGCTTGGTAGTCGTCGGTAAGAAGGTCGTCGGCGCATGTGTCGTCGGCGTGATTGTCGTTGGCTCATGCGATGTCACCGCATGAGTCGTCGGCACTTCTGTGGTCGGAACCACAGTCGTCGGCGACTGCGTCGTCAAATCAGTTGTCAGTACCGATGACGTGGGTATGGATGTCGATGAAACATAGGTTGTCGGGGTTTCGTTCGTGACAACCTGTGTTGTGGAATCAGAAGATACAATCGTGCTTGGAAAGGTCGTTTGATCATTGCATGCCGCAATAGCCAATGTCAGAAAAACGGCGAAGCCAACCATGATTAATTTGATACGTTTTGTCTTGTTCAATGAATATTCCTCGCTCAAATAGATGATTTGCGAATGTGAGAAAACGTTTTCGCGCCTTCATAATACATTATGAAAAGCGCTAAGTCAACGGGTTTTATCGCATTTGTCCAAAAAACAAGACATCGTCTATTATGTCGCACGATTTATGTTTCATTTGATTGGATGATTACAAATGGATGATATACACCGATTTCCAACCTCATCTAGTGCGACTCATCGGTTGTCATTGATACCTGAAACGTACGACTGTTTCGTGCGTAAAAAAACACCCCCGTAAACGAAGGGTGTTGATGTCCTCAAATACTAGTTCGTGAATGACTCTCTTACTTTGAATGTGGTCAAAGTTTATAGTCTTCAGGATCGATTTTGAATGAGTCCTCATCGTAGAGTGCTTGATTGATTTTTTGAGATGGCTCTGATTGTATTTCATCTTTGATTTGTACTAATGTATTGCTCTTATCAGAATCAGTAGTCCCAGGTTTACCCGCCTGTTTGAATGAAGAGATGAACGATATCACGATAATCACACTGAAAACCCGTGAAATGCCATCCCATGTGGCTTCATCCAGATTCACACTTGCACGAATCATGCGCGAAACGATAAAAGCGACAATCATTATGAAAGCAAAATAGTGGCGTTTCTTCATGAGGACTTCTTTCTAGCGCTTTTTGATTTCGGTTCGATATCCAGGAAAGCCTTGACATCATCGAGCGCAAACAATCGATAGTGGGGATGATAATGTTGTTTGAATGCAAGAGAATGAGATGGGGCGCTGTCGACTTGATCTATCCAGCGATCGAGTTGATCACATATGGTGGTGACATCGATTTTTTTGGGATATTTCTTGTGAAAATGGCATAACAGCGCAAGTTGATCGATAAGTGTAATATCGCTATCTTGCGCGTTTTTCGACTTCTCTATCGCTCGGAGAAACAGATGGGCGAAGGTGGCGCAGTCTACGATACCTTCCCGTATCACATCCAGTGAGACCCAACACCAGTCGGAGTTGATTTGATGAACGAGCGGCACACGAGATTTTCCCTCTTGCAGTTCCTTGATGAGTGAGTCGATGATCCTTTCATGTGTGTATGTCGAACTGAAATGGCGGGGACCAAACACGCCCTGATAAATAATCTTCAAATAATCTGCGGTTTCACTTTTCGGGAAAATCGAATGGAAAGTTTGATAGATACCAGAAACAACTTGGCCTTCAGGTGTCCGAGACAGGATTTTTCCCATGTGCATGAGTGAATGACGATATATTTTTTTGTCAAGGAGGGACTCGATGCGGAAAAAGCGGTCACGTAACACGTCGACATAACCTTCGGTGCGAACGAAGCGTTTGAACTCGCGATAGGGCAAAAAGCGATAATCGACGGTCTCATTTTCACATAAAATCACCCTTGGGTGCGGGTGGCCGATCCATACAAGAAACGACTCGATCATCGCGTTACGCGTGACACAAGTATCGATATGTTCAATCATACTCGGATTGGCCGTCAATCCGGTCTCTTCTTTGAGTTCTCTGAGTGCTCCTTCTACCATGGATTCTCCCATCATAATGGAGCCACCCGTGATTTCCCAATAGTGACCGTAATGCTTCTTCGGATGACGCTTCGTGATGAGTACTTCGCCCAATGAATTAACCGAGTAGATCTCCACCACCCGATGATATACGCCTTCAGGTATGGCATCGCCTCTTTTTATGGGTTGATCCAGGGGTTTTCCATTACAATCTATTCCATCCCACCATTCATCTCGCATTAGAACACCTCGCAAAGATAAATTGCTTTATTCAGCCGATATCATTGTACACTATTTTTCCTGAAACACAAAGTCGTTTTTCTATGTAAAGAAATCATTCTCGATCAGATAACGTGGATTTACCCCAGCAATATCATGTAAATACGCGTAACCAAATCATTATTTTTTCACTAAAACTAAATAATTCCGACACAGTATTCACATGATCGAGGATTATGATGGAGCCATACATTCATTATTGATTAGAGAGGTCTATATGAAAAAAATCCTATCTGTTTGCGCACTGTCATGGATTGCATTATGCTTCGGCTGCGCACTCGATGGCCACGATCAACCAAGGACCGTGGTGGTTCAACCTGAAGACATCACGAATATTGCTTCGACCTATATTGATGACATTGTTTTTGATGTTGAAGGCATATCATCGTCGAATCATATTGCCGTCATCAGCGATCATTGCATTCGGATTGGTGAGGCTGGCGATTATCGATTATCTGGCAGCCATCCTGATTCTCAAGTGATTGTGGATGCGGGCGATGATGATACCGTCCGTCTCGTCTTTGATGACCTTCAACTTACAAGTCTCAACAGCCCCCCGATTCTGATTCAAAATGCGAAAAAAGTGATTATCTATCTGATGCCAGGGACGGAGAATTCACTTCAAGATTCCGCTGCTTCACAATCTGAAGAACGAGCGTGTCTTTTTAGTCGCGACGATCTGACGATCACAGGAGAAGGTAGCCTTGAGATCAATGCAAATCTCAATCATGGCATCAAAGCCAACGATGACTTACTTATATGGAATACGACATTGAACATCGATGCCACAAATCACGCCATCTCCGTACATAACCAATTAGGGATGTCGGGTGCGTCCATCACGCTCACGTCAGGAGGTGATGGTATTCATGTAGAAAACGACACCGAGCCCCTTGTATCCCTGTTGCATATCGATTCAGGCTCCCTCGTTATCACTTCCGCTCAGGATTCCTTGAGCAGTTCCGGAGAAATATGGATCACAGGTGGAACCTTGAATCTGACTTCTGGCGTCAACTCAACGAGTGCCACCACAAGCATGAAGGGGATCAAAGCATCACATACCATTTGGCTGAGCGGTGGCACCTACGTGATCCGATCTCAAGAAGACGGAATTCATTCCAACGGACAGATAACGATTGACGGTGGTGAATATTCAATTTCCGCGAAAGATGATGGAATCCACGCTGATAATCAACTGATAATCAACGGCGGAACAATCACAATCAGTGAATCCTATGAGGGTATTGAAAGCAAGGATATCGTGATCATGGGCGGTCTGATTACGATCAAATCCAGTGACGATGGTGTCAACGCTACTGGTGATCACACAACTACTCCGGGTCAATTTCGACCCGGAGGCATGATGGAACAAGGTAATGGAAGTCTCTTAATTGAAGGCGGGACTCTGATCATCAATGCTTACGGTGATGGCATTGATGTCAACGGTTCTATCAAAATGACTGACGGATTGGTATTGATTTCCGGACCGACATCCAGCAATAATGGCGCGATCGATTACGACAATTCGTTTTCCATTACTGGTGGAACCCTCGTCGCCTGCGGATCTGCTGGTATGGCACAAAATGTCAGTTCAGCCACGAACCAAGCATCGATTCTCGTCAATCTGCCTTCTTCTCAATCCGTATTCTTCAGGATTGTGGATGCAAGCGGAGAAAACATCGTCACTTTCTATCCGGGTAAATCATGTCAATCATTTCTCGTTTCATCTCCAAAGCTTCAAAGAAACACAACTTATTCAATCTATTATGGTGGCACTATGACGAATACAGTGGAAAAAATCGGTGGATTGTACCTCGATGGCACATATTCTAGTGGTACATTCTACCAAACGGTCACACTAAACTCCTCGATTACAAATCTCGGTTCCGTGAGGCGTTAATCATGAGTCACATGTTTATTCGCTATGAAGAAAAATATCTTGTCCATGCGTCCAAAAAAAAAATATTGCAGAAATATCTCGAGAAACACCTCGCACGTGATCGCTTTTCCCTAATGGATAATGGATATCGCGTGTACAGCATATATTTCGATACTCATGACCATCACATCATTCATCAGTCGATTGAACACCCGAAATATAAAGAAAAAATGCGAATACGTGCCTACGAACTCCCCACTGCAACAACCCGAGTATACCTTGAACTCAAGAAGAAAGATCATGCGCGGATAAGCAAACGAAGGATCTGTCTTTCGCTAGATGATGCTCTAGCTTTTGTCGCAGGAACGTGTTGTCCTACATTTGATGACTATCAGAACACACAGATCACACGAGAACTCGATTATTACCTTCATACCCATTTGTTAACTCCTAGCTATCTCATCAGTTACCAACGGGTGGCATTTCATAATCTTGACGGAAGTCTCCTCAGAATCACCTTTGATGATGATATCACGTACAATAGTGATCCTCGAGATCTCATTGATTTCAAGGGGAGAGTCATCCTAGATAAGGAATATTCGCTTATGGAAGTCAAAACGGAACACAATTACCCCCTTTGGCTTACTAACAAACTCTCAGAACTCAAACTATCCAGTCTATCATTTTCAAAATACGGCAATGCCTATAAAAATACCTTGACAGGAGTTGAACACAGATGATTCTCAACATATTTCTGCTCTCAACAGATGAACTCTCGTTGGGAACAGTATTAATCGTGATGCTTTTCGCGGTGTTGCTCGGTGGCATCTTGACGATGACATATGCTTTCACGCACCGTCTGGAAGGATTTGATCGATCGTTTTGCGTCACATTGCTGATGCTTCCCATTGTTGTCTCAGTGATTATCATGTTGGTTTCTAACAACATCGCGCGCGCCTTTAGTCTCGCGGGCGTATTTACACTTATACGCTTTCGTTCCACATTATCCGATACCAAAGACATCACCTTCATTTTCGCATCTGTGGCCATCGGTTTAATTTGTGGCATGGGTTATACAGGTTACGGAATCGTGGTCGCACTCTTTATCGCGTTATTGATGGGTTTGCTTCATATCATTCATTTCGATGCAGAAACTGAATCGAGAGCCAGACTGAAAATAGTCATACCTGAAAGCTTGAATTACCCTCACGCTTTCGATTCGGTCTTCATGAAATACCTTAAGTCATATAAACTAAACCGAGTGAAGACAACTGATTTCGGCACCACTTTCGAACTGACTTACGATATCCAATTCAAACCTGATATCAATCAGAAGGGTTTTCTCGATGATCTCAGGGTTAAAAATAGCAATCTCAATATTGCATTGACGTCCGCATATGTCGCTCAAGTCACAGAATCTTGATTATCGATCTCATGCACGATACAACCACAAGGAATACGAAAGACTCTCTAGCTTATTTTCGAGATAGTAGTACAAAATGTTTTAAAATGTAGGAGTATTTCTTGCTCATTACATCTGGCAATCACTTCAAAGAGGTAATAATTCTTAGGCTGTCCTTTTTTGATGAAGTTGAACAGGAAAAATAGTTGAGATAGTGTAGGTGGCCTCGCAAATAAAGAACCACATCCGTTAAGATGTGGTCCGATGGTATTCTGTGTGACGGCCTTGAGATAATCGTTGATGCTATCGATAATTTCAACATCGAAAAGGATGACCCATCCTTATTCGGGAGCGACGACACTCGGATGGTGGCAGTCAAAATACATGGCGATCTCCGCAACTGTCAGCGTGGTCGTAATCTCCTTGATATAGTGAGGCAAAATCGTCACATCAGAAGGCATGACGATCGTGAGCACATCCGAAATGATGATCTCGGGATCATAAAACATCCTGAAGAAAGCTAAATGGTACTCGTTATTCGGGAAATACCCTGAGAAGTCCAGAGTCACAACGCTATCGCCGGGATAGGTGGTCTGTGTCACGACCATGACATGTCCGGGGATGACTAAGTGGTTGGTTTTGGCCGGCGAAGCGATACGCATCGCGAAGACATTGACTAAATCTGGAACTGTGATGGTATCGACGACGGTTTCGACTCCAAACAAGACATCGCCAATCACAAAGTATCCTTCAGGTGTCAAGTAGTTGTGAATCACAGAGGAGTTGTCGAATAGATAGTTGCCCACATATACCAATGCGGAAGAATCCGCAAAGGTCACCGATTCAAGACTAGAGGTGTTCGAAAATGCGTGTTCATAGATCGAATGCACATTGGCAGGAATCGTCATAGAGGTTATCACGGCGTTATCGAATGCCTTTTGGTATATCACTTCCAAGGAATCCGGCAAGATCACTTCTGTCACTTGAGCATTTCTGAACGCATAGGGGCCGATGTACTTGATGCCATCCGGCACAGTGACCTGCCCGGTTGCGAGCGTCGCCAGATGGAGATAATCACCGAAAATGACGAGGTTATCAGCGGTCACTTCCTGGAACTTATCATATGGAGCGACCATCCCGAATGCGGAAGAGCCAACATAAGTTGGGTTGAACCCGGCTTCCCAAGTGATGCTCGTGATCGAGCTGGCAGATGAGGATATCGCGCTTGACCCGATATACTTCACAGTGGCGGGAATATGAACGCTCGTGAGATTCGGAAAATACCCGGTAATCGCGCCGTCACAAATGGTGACGACCGAACCCAAATCGAGAGAAGTGATGGCCACGGGAAGCGTTTGAATCGCACCCATAACGATTACCTCGACCCCTGGCGGGATGACGACATCGGAACTCGCGCCCTTATATTTCAACAAGTATTTGCCAACGACAACATAATCATCGGGATGATTGTTGAGCCAAGAAGTCGCCACAAAAGGGTTGGAGAGGATATTGCTGAGATTCCCTGCATCCAGAAATGTGACGCTAGCAAGGGAATTGCAGCTTGCAAAAGCATCCTTGCCAATGGTGGTGACGCTAGCTGGAATCGTTACCGCAGTCAAAGGATCTCCGAAAAACGCTTCGACACCAATCGCTTCAAGACCATCATGAAGCGTGATCGTCGCGAAATCACTGACGACATAGAAAGCTCGGTCTCCGATTTTTTTCAAGGGCGTTCCCGCCTGAAAGACCACTTCAGGCAGATGGTACGAGGCTTCAAAGGCACTGATGCCTAGTGTCACCAATCCACTTGGCATCGTCAGTGTTTGACTGGCAAAGGTTGCGTAATTAAAGGCGTATTTACCGATCAATTGAATCGTGTCGGGAAGGGTGATCGCATTCAAGAATATGGCTTGATGGAACGCATACGGCCTGATTTCCTTCAAGTTGGCATTAAAGGTGATATTCTCGATCGTCACACCGGTGAATGCACCTTCAGATATCGCGACGACTTCGTTCGGAATGACGACATTCACGCCATCACCGAGGTATTTAACAAGCAAGTCGTTGATGATCAGATAATCCGATGGATAAGTGGAAAGATACGGAGTGCCCTTGAAGACATTATTGCTGAGATAGACGATATTCTCCTCGTTTTCAAAGGTGACTGTTTCGATATTTGAAAGGGCAAAAGCTTCTTCGTTGATATGGGTTAACGAAGACGGAATTACGATTGTGTCGATTCCGGTTTTTGAGAATGCCCAGTAACCGATCGATTTGATCGAGCTGGGAATGATGATTGAAGTCAGGTTGGACGCGTTGTAAAACATCCGAGGCGGAATCGACAGAAAGTGGGTCGTAACCGGAAAACTGAATGAAGATAACGTCGTGATTCCTTCAAAAATGCCGATGCCGAGATTGAGAACAGAATCAGGAAGTGATACTTCGGTCAGCGCGGTATTGGCAAAAACATAATTGTCGAGTCCAATCAAGTTCTCACAACTGGAGATGTTGACGTTGACTAGGGCATTTTGATTGTAAAAAGCGTTGTCTCCGATAAATTTCATCGTGCTCGGAAGGACGACTTCGGTCAGTGTGTTCTGTGGGCTCCACACATTAAAAGCGTTGGCGCCGATAACCTCATAACCTTCATCGAAGATGATCTTGGTCGCTTTCCTGATTCCGAGTGACTCAGCGGCGGAAGCGTTGATGCCGATGATCGGATTGCCATCGATCTCAGCAGGTAAAAGCAACTCGGTGCCGGAGTAGCTGTCGCTCACTTCTGAGATGTAATAACCGCGAATACCGGAATAAGGATCATAGTACTCTTCATACGTGATATGGGTCGTGTCGACCGACCATTTAGCATAGAATGTGGTGTCCTGAGATATGAAGATCGTCCCGGTAACCGCTTCTCCTGTCAATCCCGAATGATCATACCAGCCATCAAAAGAATAGCCGATTCTGATGGGAACTTGATTGATTGTGTGGTGTTCACCGGTATTGCTGTAGAAAACGACCGGATCGATGGCGTCTCCGCCATTGGTTTCAAAAGTGATGGTGATGCGCGGCATCAATTCCCAAAAGGCATATAGGGTTTGCGAAGTATTGAAGATCGTCGCATCATTCACTTGTGTTCCTTGGCCGTTCGGAGCAGTGAACCAACCGAGGAAATTATGGTTGGTGTATGTCGATGACTTATTGGAAATCAAGATTGTCGAACCAGGAACGATCGTCTCCGATGAAACCGGAGATCCTCCGTACGCATTGAACGAGATGCTGATGGTTGCGGCTGTCGTGATGGGTGAGGCAGTCGTCCCGATTGTGGTCAGAGGCGGAGAGGTCGTTATTGACGTGCTTGCAGGAGCGAAAGTCGTCGATATGGATGGACTCTGAGTGGTTGAACTCGTAATCGCACTTGTGGTAATGGGCATTGTCGTTTGACCTTGATTCTTGTTGCAGTTGGATATGAGACTGATTAAAACAATGATGATGATCACCGCCAATGCGGTGATCATGATGGAATGAATCCGATTGTTTGTGATAAAAGCGAGTATTTTTTGCCATAGCTTTTTCATGTATTCATCTCCAATGTGTCAAATATAGTTAATATGTATATTATATCTTCACTCTTGAAATAGGAAAAGATGATGTCTAAAAAAAGTCTATGTCGTTGTTCCTTGTGATTTGAAACGGACACTGCTCTTTTGAGACAAAACTGTATATGGCAGTATACAAAAAAAGCGGATGCCTGGCAATGACATTGGATTGGTGTCATGGCATCCAACCTTGAATATATGTCTTTATTCGACACGATGCACGCTGATTGTGCATGAACAGACACGCAGAAGCTTTTCGCGATTGATTGGATCTCAGGATGCTATATCTCTTTGTCTAAATGGCTGCGATTGGATAAGGAAAGCACTTTGGGATATGAATAACCTTCCTCGTTCTTAAACTCGATCAGGCTGATTTCGGCATGGCCCAACTCAAAATGAGTGCAAAATTGCGGATAGGGAATGTTGAGCAAATGCGATAGAAAAGCGTATCCGAATCCTTGATGGGCAAACACGGCTACGCGATCATCGTTTTCATCGACAACCTTGTATTTGCTGTTGCCCAAATGTAGATATCCCAAACCAGAAAAAAATCGATCGCTTTCAACTTGTATCCGACTCATTTCGACTTGGAATGGCTTATTTTCGAATTCGGGATGTTCATACCATTTTAATCCTAAATCAATGATATCCTGCGTATGGAATAGTTCGATGGTCTTCTTTGATTGAAACAACCAACTCTTCCCTGATGGCGTGTCGATTGTCAGATTATTCCATACGTGCTTTTCATTCGCAAAATCTAAATATGCAATTTCTTTGTTCAATCGCTTGGAGGTAGGCATAGCCGTCATGATCGCTCTGTTTGAAGTCGATGAGAATATTTGGTCAACACCGTCAATGGATAAGCATGTTGCGACAGCTTCTGCTTGTTGCTTCCCGAGTTCAGTCAACCCGTCTGGGTCGTATGTGGGTTCTCCGTGTCTTATGTAGATGATAAGCATCCGTATTCTCCTAAGTTTAGATAATTATTTAATGATGATCTTATTGACGCTGCCAATCAGACCGCTTGAACAACAGTATTGGGGTTTGTTTGGTGCAATCAAAGATGTGATGGAGCCATGGGTGTGACCACATAACACCGCTTTAACTTCGTCTGATGAACAGACCAAGTGTATGAAATTGCTTGTGACTTCATCGCAGTCATGATCACTCATCGAATAATATGAGTCCAGTTTCATGAATTGATCACGATTATATTCTGTCATCATCGGTACATGCATCGTCAAAATAATCGACTTCTTATAATCAAGCAATTGTCTGAAAGTGCTAAGTTGAGAAGGTTGAATCTTTCGAGTTGAATTATGGATGGACACTACGAGAAATTCATCAAACTCGACATAATATAAGTCACAATTGCCTTGACAAAGATCTTGGAACAACGCGGATGGATATTCATGGTTTCCACATAGAAACAAGTATGGGCTGTTAAGGCGTTTGATTGATTTTGCCAAATAAGCATAATTAGCCTGAGAATAATAATCAATGATATCTCCCGTCAATAAGACTAAATCGGGCTGATTATTGTTCGCATATTCGATTAACTGAGTAAGGCACTCAGTGGATGGAAGCAATAACTCTGAATCATAATTTTCTTTAAACTTACGTGCGAAATTAAGCCGCTGTTTCAGCCATAATTTTTCTTGATTGATCGCCTTAGTTATTGATTGATGATCATCGTGTTGCTCATATGTAGCCACATGAACATCACTAAACTGGATCAATCTATGTTCCTTTGAAAGACCTAAATCTATATTTAGTAACTTTTCTTGTATGAAACTCATATTATCTCATCCTTATCCGAGTCTAATAATATAATATATCACTTTTCACAACAGATATAAACATTCGCCGACTTTTTTTGTCATATGCAATCATTAGGGTTAGTTGAAAAACCGTAAAATGTATTTATGTCAATAACGTGGACACACTAAGGAAGAATTTCTTTCTTTGAATAATGCACTTCATAAAGTGTCTTATAATCGATGGAACTATGGATCTTTCTTCGATTATAGAACCCTTCGCTGTAGCAAAATATGACTGTTTTTGCTTCTTTGGATTTTATAAGATAACTCGATTAAGCTTTTCTCGTTTGATGATCGAATGAAACGCTTCAATCGGAGCGTTGTCCTGTGGAATCCCTTTACGTGAGTATGAGTGAAGGATTCCGTTTGCCTGTAAGATCTATTCGACATCATAACTGAGATATTGATTGCCTAGACCCGACTGAACCATGATACCTCTTGTGTCATGTGTTTTATATACAGCTTGTCGTAATGATTCCAAAACGATCTCTTTGCACATATGTTTTTGATAGGAGTTACCGATAATCAAGCGAAAATGCATATCCATGACACTTGCCATATAGGTCCATCCTTCATATACGGTCCAGACATAGGTGATGTCCATTGTCCATTTCTAGTTAGGATAATCTGTACTGAAATCCTATTCCATCAGGATCTCTTTGTCATCTGAAGCCTTTTCTGTCTTTCCTAGTTTAAATTTCTTAGTGATGATAGAACGCAAGCTTAGGCGCTACATATAGGTGCTTACGCGCTTTAGAGACGCATAGTAATCTTGTTTCATCAATTCCTTGAGAATCTTTGTGCTCCTTATATGGAATCAAATTCATTGTAGATGTTGATGATTCTTGATTCCAGATCGATTCGATCGATTTATTCATTGCTCATGGTATGATTCATGATCTTGTTTACGGTACTTCGATTCAACTTCAGCACTCTGCACATGATTGCGATCGGGTATATATGTTTGAATAACTAGATAAAGTCGACTTTTGCTTTTAGTGTTTTTTTGGCGAATATGGCTGTCGCCTTTAATATGATATCATTCTCCATTTCCAATTACTTTATGCGTTACTTCATAGCTTTGAATTCTTGTTTGTTTATCTTCCCACCTTCTTCGGAGGTGGTAAATGGTTTTAGTTCTGATACCCATTTATAGATGGTTCCTGTGGGTACGCCATATTCACTTGATAGCTTCCGTACGGATTGTCCAGTTTTATGTATTTCGTAGATCTGTTTATTAAACTTCCGGGGATAACGATATCTCTCCAGTTCAAATTGCATCAAACCTATGCTTGTCATATGTGTAAGTTGACCGAGGCTAATACGATTTAGCACCTTAGTCAAATTTTAGCACCTTTCGCCTTGTTTTTATAGCAGCTTACTCTTTATAGCATTGATATCGGTTTGTGATTACATGAAAATCACAATTTTTCCAAATAAACTGATTATGTTGTCCACTTTTGACAAATCATACTTATTAATAGATTAGTGAAAATTCATTGATTCCCGGAAAAAGGTTGTCCCGTTTTCTATTTATTAACAATTGGTTATTGTCCCGTTTTCTTGGATGATAAAACACCCAAATTGAGCGGTTCTCTCTTTTTAATCATTTCTGTTTTTCCGATGAACATAATCATATATATTGGTAAATACATGATTTTATCTTTTTGACTAACGTTGAAGTTAGATAACACGATTGAGCTATTAAACTGACGTGTCGACATAAAATAGGACAATGCAGAATGTTTTTGATAATCCTTACCGCTTTTCACTTCGATTGGAAGTAATTCATTGTTATGTTCAACAAGAAAATCCACTTCACCATGCTTTTTGCTATTAAAATAGTAATTTTTGTACCCGTGTGCTGTTAGTTCTTGTGCAATGGCATTTTCAAACATGGAACCACAATTGATATCTTTACCTTTCTCAAGAAGTCTTAAAATAGTAGCTGACCCATATGTGCTTGTTAGCATCCCGACATCCGAAAGAAATAATTTGAAAAGATTACTTTTCTTACTAGCTTCCAATGGAATCTCGAATTCAGTTACATTATAGACGGGCAATGATACTCCAGCATCGATTAGCCAGTTAAAACTGTTTTCATACCGATCAAAACGTAGTTCTTTATCAAGGTTAGTGAAAATGTAGCGTTTGTTTTTGGTGTTTAACTCGGATGGAATTAAATCATATGTTCTAAGGAGTTTCAGTTTCTTTGACTGCTCATATTTTGTGAAGTCTTTTCGATACTCCCTTATAATTTTTCCGTGAACTTTTGAGACTTGAACTAAATCATTTGAATCAAGGTAGGTTTGCACAGCTTCAGGCATTCCACCAACGTTCAAATACGTGTAGAATGCTTCAATGATTTTATCATGAACAAAATCATCAACAGGAGTCAATTGAGTGTAACATTGTTTTAAATTACTGATAACATCATCGCCAAGTCCATTTGCGATTAAGAATTCTTCAAAATCCATTGGATACATATCGATGGTTGTAAGATATCCAACGGGAGCAGAACGGAGATCAGTAAGTTCTACCCCGAGCAGTGATCCACTCAGTACATATTTAAATTTCCCTTGTTCAACTAAGAATTTTATGATTGTAACGATTTCTTTGCATTCTTGTATTTCGTCAAAGAAGATCACAGTTCCGTCTTTAAGTTGTTTATTTGCTGCTACACGTATTGCCATTAAGAATTTGTCAGCATCTTCTTCAACGGCAGATTTGAATATATCTAATAATTTGGGTTGCTTAATAAAGTTAAATTCAATGAAGTCCGCTGCTTTCTTTTTTAAGGTTTCACGAATGATGAATGATTTGCCGACTTGTCGGGCTCCAGTGATTAATAGCGCGTCATTTCCCTTTTGAATCCACTCTTCAATTTGTTTCTTTATTTTTCTAAACAACATATGACCACCTCTGCAACTATATTGTACTACTATTTGTCCCGTTTTACAATGCTATTTTAGGTTGAATTGTCCCGTTTTCTAACTGTCTAAAATAAATTCATTCCAGGGAATGTGCTTGGTAATCGTTCAACT
>JAQVTV010000013.1 GCA_028699855.1 Candidatus Izemoplasmatales bacterium
TGGCTGCGAGTAGCAGTGTTGACATCAATAATTCTCCATTCAAATGAAATGCCATGATCCCATAGGATATGGCTCGCCGAAGTCTATTATATGCAATTCATCCCAAGAAGTCAAAGAAACTTGTGAACAAAGTCATGACATGCCTTCAGGAATCAAAAAAAAGAGGCGAATCCGCCTCAACATTTTTCGATTTCCTTCAAACTATATCCTTCTTCTTTCAAGGCTTCTTCAATCACTTTGTGCGAGACAAAGCCTTCAAACAATGCGTAGCCTTCAAGGCAAAATACCTGAACATCGGATATGCCGTATATGGATTCAAGCACATGCTTCACATCCCGTGCACAGCCTTCACAACAGATTCCGTCGATCCATGCTTTTTTCATAATGACCCCCTTTTTTCCACGCTTGTTCGTAGTTTCATTATAATCGAGTTTCGTATGGCTGTCAATTGGCTTCTTTTCTTCTTGCATGCCATTTTTCCCGGTGCAGTTTATAGAGTTCCTCCACCGCAAAATGGAGTTTCGTCACCACATTGTGTTTGTTTTTGGGATAAATATAGTACGTGTCGGTCAACGTCGAGAGATCCAAACAATCGCCTTGTCCGAAATAATCGTATTCGATATGTAGCGAATAGAGGCTTTCAACCGTCTTCTCCAACAAGAAGTCCTCCCCATCAAAGTTGGCGCTCAAGACAAATCCGTTCTCATCATGGACCAATCTGCCTTCGCCCAAACGCACATACCCCGCCGCATTCGGCAGCGAGTCGATCAACACATCGTCTTCAAAACGATAGGTTCCATTCAGGATTTGATTTTTGACGTGTTCACGCTCAAACTCATACCAATCGGGAATATGGCTGAATTCCGTATTTCCTTCAAGGGCCTGCAATTCGCCGTAGACGGTCATTTCATAGGTTTTTTTACAATGGTTGCACCAAATCAAAGAACCGGCCGAGTCCATCTCATGTTCTGTGAGGCAGTGCGGACAGAGATACAACGGTTTATGCAACCCTTTCGCGCGGTCTTTGTATGTGATCCTTTGCTTGGTGTCTTTCTGATAGCGGTATTCGTCATACTGAAATGCGTGTTGGATTCGCGCGTTGATTTCTGAGACTTCGAGATCACGTATTTCCGTTTGATCGATGATTTGAGTCATATCCGCCGCCAAACGCACTTTGCGTTTATTCAAATTCCACACCGGTTGACTGAGATAGTTCCCGTGCATGTTCAAGACCACCACGGGCACTTTCATCCTTTTGCACATCTTTCCGAGCGACTCCGGCAATATCGCGTTTGTTCCAACCAAGGTATAGCGCGCCTCAGGATAAATCGCACAAATCTGTTTCAGTTGCTTCAGTGAATGTTCGATGTGACGGATCAACACCAGATCATTCGTGAATTTCCGCTTGCAGATGCAACCCACATTACGCAAAAGCCCTTCTCTTTTGATAAAACCGTCAATCGCGACGATATAATTGGCTCTTCGAGGAAATATCGCCATGGTCGTGACTTTGAAATCTACGAATGCGTGATGTGTGCAAAGCAGTATGTAGGGCGGCTTCAACCCCTTCATCCGATACTTGTGAACCTTTAAACGATGTGAGAACATGACGCCGACCGATAATAGCCACGCCAATGGAATCAAATACCATTTCTGTTTGATGGGTTTCTTGAGCATGTCAAAGCGTTCCAGTTGAGAATCTTTCATGAAGTATCCTTTCTCTTTGGGTGCAAGCACCGAGTATATTCGTTGTGGGTATTAAGTGATGATTAGAGTGGCTTGGTCTTTTCCTTCTCTTTTTGAATGATATAATGCATCATCGGACACTTTGATATAATCATAGATTTCCGGAAGGTGCCCGTCTTCGGTGAATGCGATACCGATACTGATTCTGAGTTGATAGTTTTGATCCTTATACGAAAAGGGGTACGTCCGAATATGATCAAGCAAGACTTGGGCGACGCGGTTCGCGTCTTCAATACCGATATCTTTCAAGAGTACAAGAAACTCTTCGCCTCCATACCGAGAAAGAATACTTCCCTTGGGCAATGTCTTCGCCAACTCCACGGAAATGGTTTTGAGGGCCTGATCTCCTGCGAGGTGACCAAGGGTATCGTTCACCACTTTGAAATCATCGATATCAATCATCAATAGCGCAAAAGAGTTGCCCTGACGATGCGCATCTTCAAGATAATGCTTGGCTCGCTCGATAAATGCCCGTCGATTGTAAATCGCAGTCAATTCATCATGAGATGCCTGATAAGTCAAATCCTCGATCCGTTTGACATATCGGGTCATTTCATTGATTTTGATCAAATAACCGTTCTTTTGGTTGCGTTTCGACTCCAACGCAATCACTTCCGCGACATAGTGCCTGCCATTTCTTTGATAACTGATTGGTGCGTTGTCATAGATGGCTTGGACCATCTCTTTATCCGTGAACATCTCTTCCAGTTTCATGTGGTATTTGAGTTGGGATGCGACCGAAGGATCGCGTTCCATTGCGAGATTCCAAGAAACCAGTTCATAGATGTCATCCAAGATGAAGATGGGATCAGAAGATCGTTCGAACGTCGCGAGATGCGCCGAAGGCTTCAAGTAAAATACTTCATATCGGGTCATCGAGTAAAAGATGATGAAACTGATGACCACAATCAGAATCAAAGCGAAATCCAATCCGGTCGATTCGGGATTGAACAGCGAAGTGATCGGAACGATGAACGCGATCAAGCTGCTGATGAACAGAATCATCGCTTGCTTTTTATGATATCCGCCCGATCGAAGATAGGTGGTGAGATAGGTGTATACAACAAAACCGGCCAGCACCATATTATATATGGCATGCATGTAGTACGCAGGCCCCTTGACAAATGTCAGCATCGGCATTGCCAACGCACCCATCTGCCAATCCGGATCGAGAGCCACCGACTGATAATTCCAATCATTCGGGGTGAAATAGTTGATTTGCGCTAAAATCAGCACGAAGACGGGAATGACCAACAAAGGGGCATAATGTTTTAATTTCGGTTTGTATCTCGGGTTCTTATAGAGATTCGCAACATACACCCACGTAATCGCAATAAACGGAATGACCAAGTACTGCACGTGATTAAAAATCACCTTGAGCAATAAAGTGTCGCTCGCCAACTCAAGACCATAGCCTAAGGCATAGATGAATTCCATAACAAAAAGCAATCCGATCTGCCAAAACCCATGGAGTTTCCTCAGACGGAAAACAATGTAGAATGCGAATATGAGCGCTGCAACAGAAATGGCCAAGAAAAAGCCGACAAGCAAAGCGGAATAGCGCAATCCGATCACTCCTTCGAGATATTATAGCATATTGCTCGAGGTATATGTTGCGGTTTCATAAAATTCCTCATTCATCCACTCTCGCAATCTCAAGGGGTTCCGGGACGGTTTTCGGTGTAAATGCGAGGAATATTCCCAAACCGAGGACAAGCATCCCCATCATACCTAAAAATAACCACCCATATCCATGATCTTCAATCACGGAACCAAAAATAAAGTTCCCCACGCCTGTGAAAATCGAAAAGAAAAGGGTCAAGATCATGATGGCAGTCGTAATGTTTTCGACACTCACGATCTTCATCACAAACTTGATGTGGGCGTAAATGATGATTCCCCAAGACAATCCGCGGAACAGTGTCGCGATGATGATCACCGAAAGAGGCAAATTCAAGCCATAACACAAGAACCTCAATGCAAAAAGAACCGTTGAGAAAACCATGAGTTTTTGCTCGCTGACAATCAGCCCCTTGACCATTAAAAAACGCATGGTCCAGACTTCAACCAAAACAAAGGCCGAATAAAGAATACCGTAAGCCACCATGCCCATTCCCCGAGACTCCGTGATGTATACCCCGAAAAACGAATCACCGATCCGAACGCTGCCGATGACAAGAACATAAAAAACCAAGTATTTGATGAATTCTCGATTCTTCAATAATTTCTTGATGTCTCGCTTGGGTGCATCGACTTTGGTCGGGTCTTCTCCGACGGGCTTCAGCCATAATACAATGAACATCGTGGCGATGAAAAAGCTTCCGGAGACAATGAAGAGCGCAGTGTAACCGACAAGCCCCACTAATAATCCTGCCAAGGCGGAGGCGATGACATATGCAATTGACGCGTAGATCCGAATCGAGGAATACTCGATCTTCTGTCGATTCGCAAAGGTTGCCGCAAATCCATCCTGAATCGGAATAAAGGGGGAACACATGAATGCGATCAATGTGATGACGAGCAAATACAACTCAAAGCCACTGACCTGAGTCAGCGTGATGATGAGCACGCCCTCAATCAATGTCATGAACTTGAGGACCATTCGACTCGTTCGCATATCCTTGATCAAAAAATTCCACAAGGGATTGGCCAGGATCGTCGTAATCGGTGTGATGGCCAAAACAATACCGAGTTGGCCCTCGCTCAAGCCTTTGGACATCAGATAGATGGACATGAAGGGATAGAAAAAAGCGTCTCCGAAAAAGCGGATGAAATAGAATAATTGAAATTTCCCTTTTTCTGTCACGTGACTTCCCTTTCCCGAATATGATTAAAATATTATACATGTTTCACCCATGAAATGCAACTATGATACCGTGTCTTTACATGATTTTTGTGACAAGATATCCATATGATGTTTCACACACAAAACAAAAAATATATATAAAAAATTCTTTATTCGTGAAATACTTCGTTTCTTATCGGAACTTTCCAAATGCGAATCGCACCATCACGCAATTTTACATCATTTTGCCATTTATCAGTCGATAATCATCGCCTAATTTATTATTTCGTTTGATATTGACAAATAATTTTTCCCCCATTATTATCTTAGTTGTCACACTGACAAAATACCGACTGGGGGACCGTTTATGTTAAGACAAATCGTCAAAAGAGATCAAAGTGTTGTACCTTTCAGAAAGGAAAAAATCGTTCTTGCCATCTTTAAGGCGGCCAGTTCTGTCGGCGGTTCTGATTTCGCAAAATCAGAGCAGCTTGCGCTTGAAGTGGTGACGATTGCGGAAAGCAAGTACCCCAACGGGATCGCCGATGTCGAAGGCGTCCAGGATATCGTAGAAAAAGTCCTCATAGAGAATGGTCATGCCAAAACGGCAAAGGCCTTTATTTTATATCGTGAAAAGCGCCGCGCTTCGCGCGAAGCGAACGCCTTGATCGGCGCTACCATCGACATGTTCACCGAATATCTGAATGATCGCGATTGGCAGATCAATGAAAACGCCAATACCCAAAAATCGATCAACGGACTCAACAACTATGTCCGTGAAGAGTTCACAAAAAACTATTGGTTACACGAGATCTATCCCTCGGATATCCGTGAAGCGCACCTACAAGGTGATATCCATATCCATGATCTCGGTTTCTTCGGCCCTTATTGCGCCGGGTGGGATTTGCGTCAAATCATCGAAAACGGCTTTGGTGGCGTATCGAGCAAAGTCGAATCCAGTCCGCCCAAACATCTGCGTTCGCTTCTTGGACAAATCATCAATTCAACGTTCACGACTCAAGGCGAAACTGCCGGAGCACAAGCGTGGTCATCGTTCGACACCTATCTCGCCCCCTATGTCCGCTATGACAATCTGGAATACAAACAAGTCAAACAGGCGCTTCAAGAGTTCATCTTCAACTTGAATGTGCCTACACGCGTCGGATTTCAATGTCCTTTTTCCAATCTGACATTCGATATTATCGCGCCCAGAACACTCAAGGATCAAAATGTCATCTTCGCCGGAAAACTGATGCCGGATACATACGGGGAGTTCCAAAAAGAAATGGATATGATTAACCTCGCCTTCTGCGACATCATGATGGAAGGCGATGCCAAAGGTCGCGTGTTCACATTTCCCATCCCCACCATCAATATCACGAAAGATTTCGCATGGGATAGCCCTGTCGTCGAAAAATTCATGGAAATCACCGCCAAATACGGAATTCCCTACTTTTCCAATTACATCAATTCCGACTTGTCTCCTGAAGACGCGCTCTCGATGTGTTGTCGTTTAAGGCTCGACACCACCGAACTTCGCAAACGCGGCGGCGGTCTCTTCGGGTCCAACCCGCTGACGGGATCGATTGGCGTGGTCACCATCAACTTACCGCGGTTGGCCTATCAATCCAAAACGGAATCGGAATTTTTCACCCGGCTTTGGGAAGCCATCAATATCGCCAAAAAAAGTTTGGAAATCAAACGCAAAATCATTGAAGAACAATCAGATAAGGGCCTCTATCCTTACAGCACGAATTACCTGAAAGACGTGAAATTGAAAACGGGATCCTATTGGTTCAACCATTTTAACACCATCGGTCTCATCGGCATGAATGAAGCCACACAAAACCTCTTCGGCATCGACGTCGATCTGACCACACCGACTGGCCAAGATTTCGCACGTAAAACCTTGAACTACATGCGCGATGTCATCAAAGACATCCAAGAGGAAACCGGACATTACTACAATCTCGAGGCCACGCCCGCTGAAGGCACCAGTTACCGCTTGGCAAAACACGATAAAGAACGCTATCCCGATATCATCACCGCAGGAAAAGCGACGCCCTACTATACGAACTCAAGCCAACTTCCGGTCGGGTTCACAGATGATATCTTTGAAACTCTGGATCTCCAAGACGAGCTTCAATCTCTCTATACAGGCGGCACTGTACTTCACCTCTATCTTGGCGAACGCATCAAAGATACCCAAACCACGAAAAACCTCATCAAGAAAGTCTTTGAAAAATACAAACTGCCCTACATATCTCTGACCCCCACGTTCTCGGTGTGCTCCGACCACGGTTACATATCGGGAGAACACTTCACCTGCCCGACGTGTGCCAAGCCAGCAGAAGTGTATACCCGTGTCGTCGGTTACTTGCGACCCGTTCAAAACTTCAACAAGGGTAAAAAAGCAGAATATCAAGATCGCGTGAAATACGTGATCCGCGATTCAGCGGTCCAATACGAGGACAAGAAAGTATGATTTTTTCCGGAATCGTCAAAACCTCATTGATCGATTATCCGGGAAAGATCGCTGCCGTCTTGTTCACGCCGGGATGCAACTACAATTGTTTCTATTGCCACAACCGCCATCTCATCGACGATTTTCCTGACATCATTCCCACCGATGAAATCGACCATTTTTTACAGAAGCGTGTCGGATTGCTCGACGGAATCGTCATTTCCGGTGGCGAACCCACCCTTCATGAAGGTCTGATTCCTTACCTGAAGAAACTGAAGAGTCTCGGATATTTGACCAAAGTGGATACCAATGGCTCACGCCCGGAAGTCATTCAAGCATTAGTCGAGATACGCGTCGTCGATTATTTCGCCATCGACTATAAAGCCCCGAAAGCGCGCTATCATGAGATTGCCCGTGGCGAGTCCAACCCTGAAGATGTGTTGGCTACGATCGACATTCTATTGAAGAACCGTTGCTCATTTGAAGTACGGACGACTGTCGTGCCGCAACTCTCATTGACGGATCTGATTCTGATGTCTGAAGAAATGCCTCAAGTACCCCGCTATGTTCTGAATGCCTACAAAGCCCCTTCCTTCTTTCTTTCTTCAGATCAGAGCCTGATTGATGAACCCGCATATTCCGAAAAAACGATCTCGGAATTCGCGGAAACGCTCAAATTGTATCAACCTCATGTGGTCTTGATGTTTTAGCGGTTGTATCAACCGCTTTTGCTTTTTTTTGGAACGAAACTTCCTGCTTTATGTTATGATAGAATCGACATGAATCGACAAAGAAAAAACCGGCAGAACGCATGTCTGCCAGTCTTGTCTCTTTCATGGTGGAGGGGGACGGTTTCGAACCGCCGAACCCAGGGGGAGCAGATTTACAGTCTGCCGCGTTTAGCCTCTTCGCTACCCCTCCGTAAGCCAAAGTATCAGCCTCTACATTATATCAAATCATATTTTAAAATGCAATACACATTTTCTTGAGATTTCTTTACCCTACAATGGAATGAATATAGGAGGATTACCCATGCGAATCGCTCTGATTGCCCATGATAAAATGAAAGCCGAAATGATTGAATTTGCCAAAAAGTATCGCGATGTCCTAGCCCGTCATGAACTCGTTGCGACCGGAACGACAGGCATGAGAATCATCGAAGCCACAGGCTTGAATGTCTTTTGTTATCGATCGGGGCCGCTCGGAGGCGATCAAGAGATCGGGGCCAACGTCGCCAACGGCAAATTGGATTTGATTTTCTTCTTCCGTGATCCCTTGACCGCACAACCTCATGAACCCGATGTCAGTGCCTTGCTGAGGTTGTCGGACGTCTATAAGATTCCACTTGCGACCAACCGCTCCACCGCTGAATATATCATCAACGCCATCGATTAATATAGGCAGTCCCTTGTCGGGACTGCCTATTTTTGATATACGATCAGAGGCACAAGCATCTCTTCTGTGCGAACACCCGCATGCTGACCTTTCATGACGAACGAGCCATCAACGAGGTGAAAATATTTATTGCCCACCGCGATCGCAAGATAATCGCCGATAAACTCTTGAAGTTTCGGATGATAGGGTCGGGGACCGAAAAGTTCAAGTTCCATGACCTCATCCCGTGAATAAAGAAGATAGTCATCTTTGAAATAGGAGTGAAACAAGGTCACAAATCGTTCCTTGTGCTCAGGCTTAATCGCAAATGCCGTGGCTCGGGATTCGATCGATGGCATCCGGGAAAACGTCTCAAGGATGTCCGGATAGGCGTAGAGCGGCAGTTTTTCCACGCTGACTTGACCATGGTCGGCAATCGTGATGATCACCGTATTTTCGGGGACGCGCATCGTCAGATCATGATAGGCCGCATCAATTTGAGCCAAGTCCTCGGCAATCTTTGGATCGGATGGCGAGAATTCATGCATATCGTAATCGAGTTTATCCCAGTAACCATACACAAAGTTCTCTTCATGATTGGCCAAGGTTGCCAAAATCGTATCCACCTGTGCCTGAAACGTCGTGTGTTCTTTCTGTCGGAATGCGGGATAGACTTCTGTCAACTTCAATGACGGTTGCGTTTTGCGAATCTTCTCGTAGATGGTCTCATAGGGCAAATGCCGTTGTGCCACATCATAATCAAACACATGATCCTGATCGTAGTAATCGCGGTTTGTGAATAAAATCACATGTTTCGCTTCTTCAGAGAAATACTGCGTCCATCCCAGCCATGCGGTCTGTGATGGTGGAAGACCCGTCAAAACGGAAGTCGTCGCGCTTACCGTCGTCGACGGAAAAACACTGGAAATAGTCTGAATGTGGTCGTTTCGCAGATGTATGGTTTCATGAGGATACTGATCCAAAATCGCTTCTCCCATCCCATCGATCAAGAGAAGAACAACGTGCTTAGTCTTCTCATTGAGCCTTTGGTCAAGCTCGGGAATGGTCGGGTGAGGCGCATGACAATGATAGTGTTTCAAAATCGAGTTTGAGACATTCATGATCGTTCTTTGATAATCGGGAAAAAAGAGTCTGTTCATCTGTTTCTCCTTCATGTTATGTCAATCCTGTATTTTCGATTTTTGGCATGAAGCGCAACCGTTTGTAAAAGAATATACCCACGAAGATAATCAAAACATTGCTCGCCAGAATGGCGTACCATATCCCTGCGGGACCCAAATCGGTCAAATTCATCGACAAAATGACCAACGGGAGTCGAAACACCCATAGTCGAATGACCGCGAGCGCGAACGCGTATTTTGTATCCCCGCTGCCTTGAAAGGTCGAAAGAAACGTTTGAAACACCGCCATCAGCGGTAATCCGATATGGAGATACAATGTGTATTCCGCGGCAAGAATGATCGTTTCCGGATTGTGATTGAACAATCCAACCAGAAAGAATCGGAATGGGATAATGAACAACACACCAATGGTCATCATCGCGATGGCAAGAAACATACCGCTCCTGAAGGACTTCCTCACGCGAACGATATTCCCCGCCCCCACATTTTGAGCGATGTAGATCGCCATGATGGTGCTCACCGAAGACACCGGAAACATGATCAATGAGTTGATCCGATTACCGATATAGAACGCTGCCGACGTGGAATTGCCAAATGAATAGATCAACGAGTTCAAGATCACAAACCCCAGCGCTTGTATCGCTTGGCCCATTGATGCCGGAATCGCTATTTTCGTGATGTGTCGCATGATAGGGAGGTCGACTTGATCCTTTTTGAATTGAAGCAAGATGCCGTCCGCCGCCCGAAAGAACAAAACGATAATAAAGGGGAACATGATCAGATGTGATATAAGCGTACTAATCGCGGCGCCTCGAATCCCCATCTGATAGCCAAGGATCAATATCGGCGTCAAGACGATGTTGATCAGTATGCTATAGGAATTGATCAAGACGGGTTTCAAAGTGTCTCCAGTGGCTTGTCTCACGGCTTGGAAAGCAAATGACAGAAAGAGCACGGGCATCTCGAAACTGCGGATCCGCAAATACGTCGTCGCGTATTCGAGTTCGTGCCCCGAAGCATTCATCCATCTCAAGATAGAGGGCGTCATCACATATAGGAACACGTTAAAGAACAACCCGAATAACAACGAGAGCACCACCGTATTCATGGCATATTTTCTGGCGTTGGCCGGATCGTGTCTGCCGATGTACTGGCCGATCAAAGAGCTTCCGGCCACGCTCAGTCCCATGCCCAGAGAAAGAAAAATAAAATAGACCGGCCATGTCAAAGCGATGGCGCTCTGCATCGACGTGGAAACGGATACACCATCCACATCAGGGATCTGTCCAAGGAAAATACCATCCACCAAGTCGTGCAGCGTCTTGAGCACATTGACTAAAAAAACCGGAATCGCAAGTTTCAACAACCCTTTCCAAATCGGCTGTCCATATAAGATTAATTGTGTCTTCTTCTCGATTTTTTGGGTCAACTTCCAGCATCCTCTCAAAAGATAAAAGCGCACTCAACGTGCGCTTTATCTGTCAAAAAACAGAAACGTAATCGTCAAATGGTGCCGAAAGCAGGAATTGAACCCGCAACCTACTGATTACAAGTCAGTTGCTCTACCAGATTGAGCTATTTCGGCATGGTGGAGGTTGACGGGATCGAACCGCCGACCCTCTGCTTGTAAGGCAGATGCTCTCCCAGCTGAGCTAAACCTCCGCGATGTTTAGGTCGCAAATCACTTCTATCCCGCGTGCCGGGGATGACGATTTTGACGCTCGCATAACAATTTTACTATTCATCAATTTGAAAGTCAAGGAAAAGATATCAAATGTTCGGGCGTGCCCGAGACAAACAAATCTCCCATGAAAAACCCACGGATTCAGCCGTGATTCTCCTCAGGAAAAAACTGCATCTTGAATCGCTTCAAAAAGCAACACACGACGAGCAAATCCGCGCTTCCACCAAAACTCAATCGATGCGCAATGCTATACTCGGTCAACTCGCGCACCACCTTCGGCGTGACCTTATCCACGCGGGCAAATACAGCCTGATGCTCGAGATACGCTTCCATGCTCCCACTGCGTTTCAATAAGGTCGTATCATGGCTGTGAGCAATCAAATATATCAAAGTACGGATACGTGACTTCCACGAAAAGTCCTTCAGAAAAAGCAACGCCGACCTTGCGGTCTTATACCCCGATTCCGCCTCGCCCCGGGCACCTGATATCTGGTGCTTGTGGTAGGCGATCGCCCCATATGTGTCCCGAACGGTTTCCAACTCCCTGCTCAGCAAACCCACAAGGTATTGAACCATCGGACAGATGTCTTGGTACCCTCTGCCGTTGGCCAGCACATACCCGGAAGCCGTTAAAATCAAACCGAGATTGAAGATCAGCCCCTTATACGCATTGACCCCGTTCGTCGCCTCATACATCGCTTTTTCGGTCTTCAATCCGATCGATCGCGATTCAGAAAACAACCCTTCCGTCGATTTCGCAGAGAACCCCGCCATGAACATTTCGATCATTCCCGGAAGAATCGCTGCTTTCGCCGAACGCATCAAAGCATAATCCATATCTTGATGCGTTCCCGATGATGTTGGGGTCACCAATCCGAATTTCGGATCAAGATCCAACTCATCCAGAATCGCTTGCTCAATGAGAGTATGCATGGTGGATAAGACATGGGGATGCGCTTTTTGCACGATAGCCGCCTTCACGGCTTCAAGCGAATGCTTGCCCGAGCGGATGCAATCAAACGCGTTCTGAGCGCATAATAGGCAACTTCTTCCGGTGGTGCGGTGCAAAACCCGTCCGTCCTGATAGACGTCAATATCGATCAACCTTCCGAGTGCGGAGGTCTCTTCAATTGTCTTGGCGACTTTTTTGGCCGTCTCGCTTGATGTGTTCTCGGGGGTAATCAAAAAATACGGGCCGTCGCACCCATCCAAAAAAGTCGCGCGTCCGGGAACGCGACGCAAAAACAAAGGTGTGAAATAGCGAACCAAATAATAGGCGATGTTCGTTTGCTTGTTCGTTCCCGGCGTATTCGCCTTGACGAGAACCACAACTCCCGTGTGCGAAGCAGCGCGTGTAATGTCTCTTGAGCGTGCTTCTCTGGCTTTTAGAATGCAATCACCTGCCAAAGACATGACTTCGCCTCACAATCTCGACAAACGCTTCTTGAATCACATCCGGAATCAAGGCTTTCGCTTCTGTCATATGGCCCTCATGAAGCAGTGCACGCACTCGTGATGCGCTGATCACTTGATCTTCATAAGTATATCGCTCGCGTTGAACCATTTGATCTTTCATCGTGTCGATGAGAATCTGGTTGTAAGCAACCATCACCGCTTCCGTTTCCGTGCCGATATAGCGTTTGGAAATATGGAGCCCGGGAAGAAAATAATCCCGAAAAATGATGGCATCGAGCTTCGCGTGTTCACGTTCGGCTTCATCCAGGTTTTTCAGAAAGTAGCTCGGGAATGTCAACTGCGATACAATGTAGTTCGTCGAAGGCAACACCACGATATTGGGATAATCCTGAAGCGCTTTTTCCACCAAGAAAAACCGCTCTGCAAACGTGAAGGCCGACTGGTCCTCTTCCACCACGAGAACGATGAAATACGCGTGGTGTTTCGCAGAATCCACAATCAATTGATAATGACCTTTCGTCATGGGATTGCAATTGACGACAATGGCTCCGAGATCGTGTTCGTTCAGATTGATGGAAAAATGATTTTCAATCGAGCGACGCAACAAACCGATTTTCTCGTCTATATGGGATTCTCCACTCTCAAGAATCGCCACTTGATCCGTCTTCGCAAGCAAGCGGAAACTCATGCTTGAAAAAATCGGCGCATAGGCTGTTTTCGTGTACACCTGATAATAATAGATATCCTCTGCCCTCATGGACATCAGCATCTCCGTCAACAAAATCCCAGCGATATTCTCACCACGATAATCTTCGTGCACTGCCAGTGCTTTGATGATGTGACCGGTTCGAGAGATTGTCGCGATGACTTCATCCGCTTCCTCGATGAAAAGCGTCTCCGTGATATCGCGATCATACTTGAGATCGAATCGCATCAGAAACTCGGTTATCTTATCGATTTCATGCTTTAGGAGTGCTTGCTTGATCACCACAGCCATCACCTCGAGCAATAGAGTGTATCAATGATGGTTCCATCGCGGTACTCGACATAGCCCACAGGATGACTTCCATCCAAAATTTCATGAGGAATGCCGGAAATCTGATGTTGCAAATCCATCAGATCCTTGATCGGACGAATGATGAAGGGCGATCCCTTCAACTGGTCGATGAGATCTATGCGTCTTGGATTGATCGCAATCCCTCGTTCAGTGACAAGAATATCGATGTTTTCTCCGGGCGTTGTGATGGTGCGCACGCGTTCCTTGATTAGAGGAATGCGCGCTCGCGCCAAGGGAGAGGTGATGACCGTGATCTTCGCGCCATATGCCGTATCCGCATGACCCCCCGAACCCCCGATGATATTGCCAAAAGAGTCCGTCGTGACGTTCACGTTGAAATCTAGGTCGATCTCGGTAGCCCCGAGAATCACGACGTCGAGATCATTCACAATCGGATGGTCTTCGAATGGATTCCCGTATTTGGATGCGGAAATGCCAATATGATTATCGTTATGATGATAGGATTCAACCGCCTGAAGGTCAAAACACTGGACATCGTATAACTTCGAGAAAAGGCCTTGTTTCAACATATCCACGTAATGGCCGGTAATGCCTCCCGAAGCAAAACTGCCATGAACCTGCTCTACTAGCATCAATTTCCTGATCTGATCTGCCGTCGCCAACGACGTGCCTCCCGCGCCCGTCTGCATTGAAAATCCTTCTTTGATCACG